>DATHEW010000172.1:0-3299 GCA_035318425.1 Candidatus Acidiferrum sp.
GAGAACTTGATCAACGAGTTCATCTGATCGTTCATCCCGATCGAACGCGTCAGTTCCTGACTGATAACAAAGCGGCGGTCACGACCGCCGCTTTTCTTTTCGCCCGGGCGGTTTCTTCAGCGGTGTGACCTCTTCGATGAGGATGGTGCTGATCCAATGGGGATGATCTTTTTCGTCCGCAACCATCACCCAGGTTCCACGCGGAGCGACGGCGATGAAATCGGGGTGTGGAACGCGATGTACCGTGCCGCTGACCAAACGCAACTGGTAGGGCCGAAACGGAACCGCCTTGTTCAACTCGCGAATTGATTCCAGGACCATGCCAAAATGATACGCGGCATCAACCCAGTCACAAGTCCGGCGTGGATGCCAACTCGCTCACTGCACGCAAAGCGCCAGCGGTGAAGATCATCGGATACAGCTTTTCAAAATACCAAAGCTTCGCGAAGTAGAAGCCGATGGGAGATGGCTCGCGCCACGCACCTGACTCGACGTGTGAGATCAGCCAGTTCACACCGCGCGTCAAGGGCTCTGGTTTCAATACCAAAACCGCATTGGACCTGGCCGATTTACTGCGATAGATCGCAGCGATCGCAACCACCGCGAGTGCGGTTTCCTCCACGGATGAGATCACGCGCGACCCGCCCCAGCCGCCATCGTCATTCTGTGTTGCCTGAAACCAGGCAAAGGCGCCATTCAACAGTCGGCAGTCATCGAGATTCGGATTCTCTCCGGCACGAATGACCATCTCGGCAAGCGCCAGCACGACACGGCTGGTGCCATACGTTGGATTTGTTTCGTCTTCGTTCCACTGGTTGCCAAACCAGAGGGGCACCCAAAAGCGGTTGCGCCTGCTGGAGCCGATTAAGAATGCACGTCCATTGGCGATCGCCTTTCCAAGTCGCGCCTGCATTTCAAAAGGCATTTTCGGCAACCACGCCAGCCACGCTCGCAGCACGTGCGCCGTAATATCCGCGCTGCTTCGATCGAACGGCAGCGCGCCCCAACCGCGGCAGAATGTCGGAATGCCGCCATCGCGATTTTGCAAATCGAGCAGCCAACGAATGCCGGCTTCCCCTGCGCGCGCGATCTCTTCATTCGTTCCTCCGCACTCCGCGTTCCGCATTTTCGCGAGCGCCAACAATGCGCCGCTCGTGTCGTCGGCGTCCGGCACGCCGCCGGGCAGATCGGTCCATGCCCAGCCGCCGGGCGCGGCATGAGTGTAGGGATGCTCGGCGCGGTATTGTTGCTTGATGAGCCAGTCGATTGAAGATTGAGGAATGGGGATTGAGGATTGGGGCAGTGCTTCAATCGCGAGCGTCGTACACCAGGTGGAAAGATTCGTGTCGATCGGCCAACTACCATCCGCGCGTTGAGACTTGAGCAAGAAATCCAACCCGCGTTGCGCCACGATGTGCTGCGCGAATCCGCTCGCGACCAGACTCATCGTGACGAAGCTGGTCAGCGGCGTTGCTTCGAGAAAGCCGCCGTTGCCCGGCTGAATTTCCGTAAGAACACGCAGGGCTTTCCCGCGCGTCGCGTTTCGAATCCATCGCGCCGCGGGATTTCTCGATGGCGCGCTAACGTGTCTTGCCAGACCAATCGCAACCAGCGCAGGCAGCGCGTAGCTCACAACTGGCAAACGCAGCGCGGCGAACAATTGATGCGGCAACGCGGCGAGTTCAAACGGCAACGGGATCACATCGCGCCACGCCTCGCGACCGGCGCCGAAGCGTCCCGCCAGCGCGCACATCGTAAGGATCGGGACGGAGAAAGTGCGGTCCTTTCCGTAGCGCGCGATGATGGTGGAGGGGAGCGAACGTGCCGCCGGCATCTTGCCGCGTGAAAGCGCGGATGAATCTACAGACACCGAGTTGCTTAGCGTTTCCTCCCGGCAAGATGCCGGCGGCACGTTGAGCCAGCGCTCGGCTGCACTCACCGCAGGCTCAAATTGCTTGTCAGCTTCCGCCGCGCCGAACGCCGCCCAACACAGCGTGGTCGTGCTGATGTTACTCAGGCTCTTTGTCGTATCGCCCCAGCCGCCGTCAGAGTTTTGATGATCGGCGAGCCAGCGGAGACCGGTGTGGATTGAGGATTGAGGATTGAGGATTGAAGATTGGGGAAACGCTCCGTGCTTTACCGCGAGCGTCAGCGCCGTGACTGCGGTAGCCGTAGAAAGCGCGCTGCTGCTCAGTTCGCCTTCCCAGAAGCCGCGCTCGTTGCGCTCCGCCAACAATGCGGCGCTCGCTTTTTCAAGCGCGTTGCGCAAACGAGTCGGATCCACACCGGCCAAAGCCACGCCCGATTGTGTAGACGCGATCACTTCACGCGCAACTCATCGCTCACTTCAACGTTTCGATGAACGCAATGATGTCGTTGATCTCCTGTGGGCTGAAGATGTCGCCCATTGGAAACATTGGGGACATGGTGAGATTCTCGTAGCCCTTCGCCAACACCTTGCTCGGCTCCAGCAAACTTTCGCGCAGATATTCCTTCGTCGCTCGCGACGCGATGCCGTCGAGCGCGGGGCCGACCGTGCTGCCCTCGTTCTTCACCATGTGACACAACACACACTTCGCGGTGTGCTCGTAGAAGATCGTCTTGCCGCGCAACACATTTCCCACGAGCGCGGTCGCAGATGTTTCGTCCGTCAACAACTCGCACAATCTCACGTCATCCCAGAATCCATCGCCGCGCCCGACCTGGAGAATGTTGATGCTCGCATTGGTTCGCCCGCCGCTGTTCCACACCAGTTCCACTTCCGTCCAATCACCATCCCGCGTGAGACGCTCGGTTTCACGGCGACCGACATGATCGTTCAAGCTCACGCGGCCGCGCAATCCGTGCGCTTTCACCCACCCGGCCAGGCGATACATCGTGTTCGTCTTCAGCATGACGTCGGCGTAAAGGCTCGTGTCGGCATCGCCGCGAGTGATGCATCGCATCGCGCTGGCACCCGAATGAATGTCGCTCGGACCTTTCACCACTTCCCACTGTGCGCCGCTGTTCGCCGGACGATCCTGGTAATCGCGCCGCCTCCAGCCTTCCGGCAATCCATCAACGCCCACGACTTCAAATCCAGGATTCGGCAACAGGTTCGGACCTTCCTTGTAAATATTCGCTTTGTGTTTCTTCGCCAGTAGCCGCACGGCTTCGTTCAACCACTCGTCTGATTTCAGTGACGAATTCTTCGCAAGGCCCGTCACCATCGCCTGGATTTCCTTCGTGGTTTGAAACTCCGTGAGCTTCACGAATGCCGCACAGCGCGTGATCAAATCCGGATCACTCACCACGCCGGC
>DATHEW010000173.1:0-13606 GCA_035318425.1 Candidatus Acidiferrum sp.
GGAAACTTTGTCGTAGTTGCTGCGCAGGCGGGCGTCGCCGGCCATTTAAAAATCGGCGACCAGGCCGTCATTGCCGGACAGTCCGGCGTCATGAACGAAATTCCCGCCGGAGAAAAATGGCTGGGCTCACCCGCGTGTCGCGACATCAACGCCAAGCGCCAATATATCGCGCTTCGCCGACTGCCCGATTTGCTTCATCGCGTGGCCGAACTCGAAAAGAAGCTCGCGGAAATGTCCTCAGCGGGATCTTGAACATTCATGGCCACCAATCCCTCCGTCGCTGAAGCGCCAGTCGATTCTCCATCGCGCCGCCGTTTGCCACCCCTGCTCCGCCGCGCGTGGTATTCCCTGAACCAGGCATTCCGCCGCCGCGTCGCGCACCTCGATATCACGCCGGACCAATTCACTGTTTTGCGAACGTTACTCGAAGGAGAGCGCATCGGTCTGACGCAGCGCGAGCTGGCGCAAATCATGTCGAGCGATCCGAACACCGTCGCGTCGCTGGTGGAACGGATGGAGAAATCCGGTTTACTCGAGCGCGCCGAACATGAGCGTGATCGCCGCGCTCACCGCATCCGAGTCCTGGCGCTTGGGAAAAAGAAATTCGAAAAAGGACGCACCATCGCACTCGCGCTGCAAAGCGAAGTCCTGGCCGTGCTGCCCGAGGCGCGCCGCGAAAACTTCCTCGAAGACCTCACAATGGTGGCGGACGCATGCCGCGAAGCGGGCAGGCGAAAGAAGTAAATCAGTCCAGCACTCGGATGCGGGCATTGCGGATCATCACGTGATCGCCGTCGCGGCTGAGTTCCTGAAAACCAATGTGTCCTTTGCGCGGCCGGTCTTTCAAAGGCGGCGCCATCGTGTTGTCGTGACGTTTCACGGGATCACCGTACGAGCTGAGATCTGTGTCCTGGATTTTTTCGCCGTTCAGCGTCACCACGATTCGTGAGCCGCGCAGTTCGATTCGATAGCTGTTCCACCGCTCGGGTTTGTAAACCTGTTTGCTCGGAGCGAGTGCGCGATAAAGTCCTCCCGTAAGTTCCGCCGCCGTCGCGTTTGTGTTGTAACGATAATCCGCCATCTGCAATTCCAGTCCGTCGAACGCTGGGTCGCCATTCATCGGCGCGCGCAAGGCGCAACCGCTGTTGCCGCGCGGCCCGAGCTTGAACTCATATTCAAGGATGAAGTCGCCGTACTCGCGTTCACTCATCAGCCAGCACCCGCGTTCGCTGCCATAGAGGACGCCGTCGCGCACCGTCCACACTGCGCCGTCGGGGCCGGGCTTCGACACATCGTTCCACGCGCCCACGCGCCAGCCTTGCGGCGCGCCATTCGTTGGAAACAGCGGAGCGAATCCTCGCGCGTGGCTGGAAGTATCCGGCGACGCAGCATGATTGGCGCAACCAGTGAACAGTGCGACGAGGAGAACGAAGCCGGAATTGGCCAGCGGTGCATTCATGGAAGGGTTCTAAGCGCTTCCCAGCGGCCCGTCATCCTGAATGTTTAACCCTGATGCGTTAACGATTGACGCGCTTCTCCATCCAGGCGATCCGCCGTGCGACGCCAAAGGCGTTCGCGTCCTTTACTTTGCGCAAATAGACCAGCGCCTTCTTGAGATCGCCGCTCTGCTGATACACGTCCGCGATCTGCGAATTTGCCCAATCCTTCTGCCGCGGGTTGTTGGTTCGTTTGAGGAAAATATCATAGCCGCGCGCCATGTTGTCCCATTCACCGTTGCGTCGAAAAATACCCTCGCACTGCTCCAGGATATTCTCGGCGCTGAAGGGGGATTGCCGGTTCGCGACATCGACCACATCGAGGTGCGGCAGCACGTAGCCCTCGCAGATGCGCGCCGCCACCATTCCATCCTGCGCGAAGTTCATGGCGTCACGGCTCGCGTCGAGCGCGACGGCGATGCCCGCGCGCTGGTGCTCGAAGTTTTTGCTCTCGATCAATCGGCGTGCGACGAAGAGTTCCTGGCCGACCATTTTGTACATTTGCGGATAGCTCTCGGCCGTCTGCATTTTTTGGTCGATGCCGCGGGTGAACTCACGGCGCGCCTTGTTGAGCGATACAATCGCCGAGCCGTCTTCGGCCGCGGTCTCGTCCATCCACTTCCGCTGAAACTCCCAGAGATCGGCTGCGATCGGTTCGAGCGCTTGCTGCTTCGATTGAAGATCGGATTGAAGCGCCGAGTTGGTTGTGCTGGCAAGTTGGGTTTCCGCCTTCAGCGCGGCGGTTTTCGCTTCAAAGTATTCGTCGCGCAACGTCTCAAAATCCTTACTCGTGCGCGAGCCGACCTGCTCGGACTTGTCGCGCGGAACCGCCTTCGACATCTCGGCTTTGGATGGAAATGGAAACTCGATCTGGAAGTTTTTTGTCTCCGCTTTCTTGCTGAGATAACTGTCGAGGCGCGAGCGCACCAGCCACGGTCGTGGCGGATGAGTGATTCGATACCACGTGCCAGCAATCACGCCTGAGACGAGCAGCACGCCGATGATCCAGCCCAATGTTCGCCGGCTGGGACGTAACTTTTTCCAGTCCACGGAAGTGAGGTCAACGTTCAGGTTCATCTCCGTCTGGCAAGAGCCTGTCGCTCGGCACGAAGTTACAAGTTTGTAACCGCGCGTGCGGTATGCGAGTCTCACCGAACACTATGAAGACCAGATATTTCAGTGCTGCAAAATGTTTCACCCTCGTCACCGCTGGCGCATTGCTCGTCAGCAGTGCGAGCGCGCAGGACAATCCGCCCGATGGCGCTCGTCGCGAAAGGCCTCCGGGCGCAGCGGCAGGTCCAAGAGGTCCCGCCGGCGCGGGTGGCGCTCGTGGCGGTGGACTCAACCTTGATGACAAGCAGCGTGAGCTGATTCGCGAAGCTCGCGTGAAAACGACTGAGGAACAACGCGGGTTCGAAGAAAAGCTGCGCATCGCCCAGCGCGACTTCGTTCGTGCCACGCTCGCGGAAAAATATGACGAGAAGGCCGTGCGCGAGAAGGCCGACGCCGTCGCCAAAATCCAGGCGGACATCTCGGTGCTGAATGCGAAGGCGTTCTCATCCATCGCGCCGACATTGAAGCCCGAGCAGCGGGAATCGTTTGAGACTTCTGCGTTCGGTTACATGGCGATCACCGGCGGCGGTGGACGCGGCATGGGTGGAGCTGGCGGCGCAGCACTTGGCGGGCGCGGCAACCCGCCCGGTGATCCGAACGCTCCCGGCGGTCGTCGTCGCGGTGGCGCTGGCGGTGCCGGCGGTGCCGGGCAGTAATCTTTCAACCTGACGTTCTTCGCATGCGCGGCGTGGATGATCCCACGCCGCGCTTTTTTTCAAAAGTGCTCCAGCGAGTCAGCGCGATCGAATTGCATCCAGCCCGCCAGCCATGATCTCTTTCCGACTTACCATTTGAAAACCGGGTATGGCTGCACAAAGTTTTGGCGTGGGCCAGTCTCAACGGCTCGCAAAGGAGGACACATGGACCAGAACCTGAACGGCAAAAGAGTGGCGATCCTGATCGCCGATGGATTTGAACAAATCGAACTGACGGAACCGCGCAAGGCATTGATCGACGCGGGCGCGAAGACGGACATCGTTTCACCCGCACAAGGCAACGTGAAGGGCTGGCAACACACGGATTGGGGCGACGAGTTTCCGGTGGATGTTCCGCTCGACTCCGCGAATCCCGGCAACTACGACGCGTTGCTTCTTCCGGGCGGCGTGCTTAATCCCGACAAGCTCCGCATGAACGAAAAGGCTGTGCGCTTCGTGAAACATTTCTGGGATGCGGGCAAGCCGATCGCTGCGATTTGTCACGGCCCCTGGATGCTGGCGGAAACCGGCATCGCGCGTGGCCGCCGTGTGACCTCGTATCAATCGATCAAGACCGACCTGATCAACGCCGGCGCGAATTGGGTGGATGAAGAAGTCGTGACGGACAGCGGATTGGTCACGAGCCGCAAGCCAGATGACATCCCCGCGTTCAATCGCAAGATGATCGAGGAATTCGCTGAAGGGCATCACGATCATCTTCGGGAAACCACAAGTGCTGGAGAGCAAAAGGGAAACAACCGCAGCACGTGAGGATTCACGCTGGAACAGGAGGTTTTATGTCGTGGTTCATTGTGCCGGTGATTCTGTTGGTGCTGCTGATCGGAACGATCGCATGGATCGTGGCCGCCAACGCGCGCCGACGGGGAAACGAGGGCCGGCAATCGGGGGAGAAAATTTATGACCGCAACGAACAACGGAAATCGCCGAATGCCCCACCGGCTTAAGTGGCGCGCGGCGTTGATGGCGGTGGCGATCATCGCGTCGCTCGTGGGTTGCGACCGCCGGCCTGTGCCGAAGAGCACGGTAGAGAACGATCAGTCGCCTCCTGTGAACGAGCCGCAACCGAACCCGATTGTGAAACCGACGAACGAGATCACGGTGCCTCTCACCAACGTCCCCATCACCACCACGACGAATAAGTAGCAGCCTTGGACTTTGGAGTGCGCCGGTCGGGTGGCGCGTTTCCGTGGCACGACTTGTCGCGCCGCAGTTTGGCGACAAGGCATCGCCAAACGCAAAAGCGGTGACGAGTCCCCGCACTCCAGAGCGCACGCGCAAAGTACCGTTGCATTCGTGAACACGCAGCGTAGCTTCGGAGTCCATCAGCTATGTTGTTCCGAGCCTTTCTCTTGATTCTCGTCGCCGCCGTCACAGCGCGCGCGCAACTGACACCGCCGGAAAACGCGCCCGTCACGGGCGCGCGCCAGCCCGCTCTCAGTCCTGATGGCAAGCGTCTCGCGTTCGTTTATCGCGGCGACATCTGGATTGGAGATTCCGCCGGTGGCCGCGCCGTGCCGCTGACGCAACATCTTGAGAGCGATGCCTATCCGCTCTTTTCACCGGACGGGCAATGGATCGCCTTCGCGAGCCGGCGCAGCGGGAATTGGGATGTGTTTGTCGTCCCGGCTGATGGCGGCGCGGCGCGGCAACTTACGTGGCATTCCGGCACCGACATTCCTTACGGCTGGAGCCCTGACGGGAAAAACATCCTGTTCTCGAGCAAGCGCGACAGCGTGAATTACGGACTCTACGCGATCGACGTGAAGACCTTCGGCACACGCCTGCTCGCCGAGGATTACGCGACCATGAGCTCGCCGAATTATTCTCCCGACGGTCAGCAGGTCGTGTATGCGCGCTACGGATTTCATTGGACGCGACCTCGTTACGTTGGATCAGCGGCGGCAGCGATCTGGTTGCTGGATGCGGCGAAAGGCGAACGACGCGCGCTGACGACAAATCAGTTCCAGCACCTGTGGCCGCGCTTCACGCCGGATGGAAAAATTCTCTCGGTCACGTGTGCCGAGCGCACGCCATCTTCGAGCAAACTCGGCGAAGTGACATCACCCATCGCCGACAATCCACTGCGCACGCCCAACCTCTGGTTGTTCGATACGAACGGTGTCGCGCAGCAGCTCACGATCTTCACTGGTGGCGCGGGGGTGCGCTGGCCAACGGTCGCGCTGAAGAGTGGCGATATCGCATTCGAGTATGGCCCCGATATCCACGTGTTGCGCCGCAGCGAGAAGCAGCCGCAGAAGATTACGCTCTACGCGCTGGCGGACGAGAAGCAAACCACGAAACGACGCGAAAAACTGACAACCGGTGTCCTTGAGGCCGAGCCGTCGCCGGACGGCAAAACATTCGCTTTCGGTCTTCACGGCGACATCTGGACCGTGGCGATCGACAAGCCAAAGGGCATCGCCGCTCGGTCGGCGGAGTTCGCCACGCGCCTGACGGATTGGGCGGGAGATGACGCCGACTTCTCGTGGTCGCGCGATGGGAAGAAGCTCTACTTCACCTCCGATCGCGGTTTCTTCACGCGCATCTACGAACTCGATGTGAAGACGCGCGAGGTGAAGCCGTTGTGGGAACGGAGCAGCGACGCCGAACGCCTCAAGATTTCTCCAGATGGCCAGCACCTCGGGTTCTGGGTCGCCGGGCCGGACGGCGGACTTTACACCCTCACGTTGAGCAACAGTGAATTGAAGAAGGTCGTCAGCGTGCCCGGCGTGCAGTGGCGAGGGCAAGGCGGCGGCGAGTTCGAATGGTCACCCGACATGCGTTGGATCTGCTACGCGCATCGCGGTGAAAGCAAGGCGTGGAATCTCTGGATCGTTCCCGCAAATGGCGCGGCGCCGCCGCAGAACGTGACCCGGCTTTACGCGCATCACGGCATGCCCGCTTGGTCGCCGGATGGAAAATATCTATTCTTCCAAAGCAACCGCGACGGCAACGGGCTGTACGTCCTGCCTCTCACGCGAGAGGATATTCGCTTGGCCGACACCGATTTGAAATTCGTGAAGCCGACGAATACGGTGACGGTAAAGATTGAGTTCGAGGACATTCATCGCCGCATTCGCAAAGTCGGAAGCCAAGCGCCCCAGAACGATCTCACCGTCACCGCCGAAGGCCAGATCGTGTTCATCAGTGAACGCGACGTCTGGTCCGTCAGCTACGATGGCAAAGAAACCAAACGTGTCACAACGGGCGGCAACAAGTTGCAGTTGCGAGTGAGCAAAGACGGCAAGAGCCTCTTCTTCCTGAACAACGGCGAACTGTTCACCGCCAAGATCGAAGGCAGCAAGGAAACGAAAGTCACCTTCAGCGCCGATTGGGAACGCGACATCCGCGCCGAGCGGAAGGCATCGTTCACGCAATTCTGGCGCTCGTATCAGCGCGGTTTCTACGATGCGAATTTCCACGGGCGCAATTGGGAAGGGATTCGCCAACGCTACGAGCCGTTGCTCGATTCCGTCGAGACGCACGACGAGTTCGCCTCGCTGTTGAACACGATGATCGGTGAGCTCGAGGCGTCGCATGCGGAAGTGAGCGCCGGGACCAACAACCTCGCGAACCCCACGCCGCGCACGCCGCAGCTTGGCTTCACGTTCGATTACACACACACGGGACCGGGCATCAAAGTGAAGTCAGTGCCGCACGCCGCGCCCGGCTGGTACGACAAGACGCGCATCAGCCCCGGCGACATTGTGCTCGCGATCAATAACCAGGACGTCGCGCTCGACGAGAATCTTTATCGAATCATCAACGACAAACAGGATCGCGACTTTGAATTTCTGGTCAGCACGAACGGCACGAAGGAAGACGCACGGAAAGTTCGTTATCGCGTGCTGACGGACAGCGAATGGAGCCAGATCAATTACCAGAACCGCGTCGAGCGATTGCGCGATTACGTCGAGGAAAAGAGCAACGGTAAGATCGGTTACCTCCACATCGCGAGCATGGGCGCGCAGAATCAGACGCAGTTCGAGCGCGAGGCTTACGAATACATCGTGGGCAAGGATTCAATGATCATCGACGTGCGCTTCAACAACGGTGGAAACATCGCTGACACGCTCGTCGAGTGGCTCCAGCGCAAGCCTCACGGTTGGGTTCGTCCGCGTGATGGCAGCAAGGAGCCGGTGCCCTTCCACGCGTGGGACCGCAAGATGGTCGTGCTCCAAAACGAGCACAGCTATTCCAACGCGGAGATTTTTCCAAACGCCATGCGCGCGCGCGGTCTGGCCCAACTGATCGGGCGCGCCACGCCCGGCTACGTGATCTGGACCAGTTCATTGAGCCTCGTGGACGGAACGAATGCACGCATGCCGATGACCGGCCATTACCGTCTCGACGGCACGCCGATCGAGAACAATGGCGAGGTGCCGGACATCGAAGTGCCACTCACTCCGGACGATTGGGTGAACGAGCGCGACCCGCAGCTCGACAAGGCGATCGAAGTGCTGGCGCAAGGCACATTGGTTCAGCACTAAAACGACTCCGTCCACGCGCAACAAAGCCAGCGACAGACTCCGCTCATTCCTCGACGCGGTAGAGATGATTACGCGTGCGCAGGATCAACGCATTGTCCGTCACCGCCGGCGACGCCATGAAACCTGATTTTTCGAGCGTGTTCTCGGCGAGCTTCTTGAAGTCGCGGCCGGGCGCAATCACCGTCGCCTTCCCCTCTTCGTTGAAGAGATAGATGCGTCCATTCGCGAACAGCGGCGACGCGGAATAATTCCCGCCGATGCGTTCCGTCCACACCGCCGTGCCTGTCTTCGCTTCAACACAGGTCGCCACGCCGCCGTCATTCATCATGTAGAGCAGATCATTAACGAGCAGCAGCGAAGGTTTCTTCGCGGCGGATTTCGTCACGCGCCACGGGATGTGTGAACTCGTCACGTCTCCGCTCCCGCCTGGCTTTACCGCGAGCAACTGACCTTGCGACCAGCCAGTCGTGAAGAAAATCAGCCCATGTCCCACAACGGGTCGCGTGCCGGCGGAATGATTTTGCCGCTCCTCGACGCGCCAGAGTTCCTCGCCCGTGAGCGGATTGTAGCCGTAGGCCGCTTTCGCTCCCTGCGAGATAAGCACGGGCTTGCCATCGAACTGCGCAACGTGCGGTGTCGCGAAAGCTTTGCGAAAATCCCCCTCGGCTTGCGGCTTGCCGGACGCGTCGAGATCCTTGTGATCGATCGAACGATTCGTTTTCCAGACGGTCTTACCCGTGTCCTTGTCGAGCGCCATTACGAACTGATGATCGCTGCCGTCGAAATTCATGATCAGCAAATTGCCGTGGAGAATGGGCGATGATCCGGCGCCGCGGTAATGATTGCATACGATGTCGCGTCGCTCCCACAGCACTTTGCCGCTTTCAGTATCCAGGCAAGCCGTGCCCGGCGAACCGAACGTGATGTAAACGCGTCCCGCTTCAATCACAGGCGTGGGCGAAGCGGGCGAGTTGAAGGCGTGATGAAACTGCGGGCGCTCGACATCGAAGAGTTTGCTGTCGCGCAAAATCTGTCCCGAATCGGCATCCACACACAGCGCGAAGAGTTGCTTGGCATCCTCAGACGCCGTGGTGAGCCAAATCTGTTTTCCCCAGATCACCGGCGAAGCCCAGCCGCGTCCGTGAATTGCCGCCTTCCATTTCACGTTGTTCGTTTCACTCCACGTAAGCGGCACCCGGTTGGTTCCCGCATGCCCGTCGCCTTGCGGCCCGCGGTACTGTGGCCAGTTTGATGCGAGCGCGGTGCTCGCGACGAAAACAGAAAATAGAATAACTCGCATGGTCCCTCTCCTGCTCACAGCTTCTGCTCCGTCGCCGGTTGCAATACCTGCAGGCGGACTCCACGCACCATGTCCTTCACCGCCTCGCGATACTCGTTCATGTGCGGCGCGGCGAGATGCGCCTTGAGTGCTGACACGTCAGACCACTTTTCGATGACGACCACCGTGTCCACGCGTGGCGCGTCCTGGATTGAAATGCCGCTGTTCACGTCGATGGCGGCGCCGTACTCGATGCAGCCATTCTCGGCGTGAACTTTCGGTGTCAGTTTCCGGAACTCGGCGAGAAACGCGTCGCGCGTGCCGGGCGCAACTTCAATGGTGGCGATGACGTGGATCATGCGTCTAGGCGAACAAGTCCTGGGCGAATCGTCCAGCCGCAAGTGCAGAGAGGCCACTGATTGCAGGCTTACTCGTTTGACCATTCGTCCGCTCGCCGTTACGACTTCGCGCCGAATGTCAGCAGAGGTCTCGACTCAACTCGCAACCGGACAACGCGTTGCCATACGCATTCACGACATCGCGTTCGGTGGCGATGGCGTCGGTCGCGCTGGCGAGATGGTTGTCTTCGTTCCCTTCACAATGGTCGGCGAGGAGGTCGAAGTGGAACTAACGGAGCTGAAGAAGAACTTCGCGCGTGGCAAACTCGTGCGCCTCATCACTCCATCGCCGCAGCGTGCGACGCCGCAATGTCCTTACTTTGGCGAGTGCGGCGGCTGCCAGTACCAGCACATGGACTACGCGGCGCAATTGGAGATGAAACACAAGCAGGTCGCCGACTTGTTTCAGCGCATCGGCAAGTTCGATCCCGGCATCGTTCGCCCGGTGGTCGGCTGTCCGCAACCGTATCATTATCGCAACCGCATCATGATCCGCTCGCAGTGGAACAAGCCGGAGCAGAAGCTCAACATCGGTTATCTCCGCTGGGATTGCGGACTGGTCGTCGATATCACGCAATGCCCCATCGCGGAGCCGGGTTTGAACGAAGAGATACTCCGCGTGCGCGCCAATCCGCCGCCGAAGGGCGGGATCAAGGTCGTGCTACGCATCCCGCCGGAGGATTGGGACGTGCCGCAGGATTCGTTCTTCCAGAACAACTTTTTCCTTCTGCCGAAACTCGTCGAGACGGCGCGCGACTGTCTGCAAGCCAGTGGATCGAAGTATCTGATCGACGTTTATTGCGGCGTCGGCTTCTTCGGCATTGCGCTGGGTGACATCGTCGAGCAATTCGCGGGTGTGGAGATCGATAAGCCCGCGATCAAGGCGGCGAAGAACAACGCGTTGCGGCACAATCGATCGAACGGCGAATTCGTGCTCGGTGATGCGCAGCAATTGCTGCCGCAGTTGTTGGAGCGCTTTCCCGCCGCGCAGACCAGCGTGATCCTTGATCCGCCTCGAAGCGGCGTCCCCGGCTCCGCACTGGAACAATTGCGGGAAGTTCGTCCGCGGCAAATCATTTACGTGTCATGCCACCCGGCGACACTGGCGCGAGACTTGAACGTTCTTTGCGAAGGCGGTGTCTTTGAAGTGCGGTCGGTAGTGCCGCTGGACATGTTTCCACAAACCCAACACGTTGAGTGCGTCGCGGATGTGCGGCTTCGCGAAGCCCCTGACAACCGCGATGCCACTTGATATTTGCCACGGCATTGATTGAACTCACGACACCCAAGCGCAATGGAACAAAAAGCACCGCGTAGTTTTGTCCGAAGCTATCTTCCCTGGCTCATCGCGGCAGGAATGCTTGTCCTTTACCTCGTCACGTTGAACAAACACGTGACCCTTTCGAGCGTGCTGCCCGTTGCGCGCGGCTCGGGCCTCGACTGGCGGCCAGTCTTCGTCGCGCCGCTCACCTGGCTGATGACGCTGCCGGTGCGGTGGCTGCCCAGCGGCGCGCAACTCATCGGCTTGAATCTAATCGGTGCGCTTTGTGCGACTGTCACGCTGGCGCTGCTCGCACGTTCCGTCGCATTGCTGCCACACGATCGCACGCACGATCAACGACTGCGCGAGAAGAGCGAAGGCGGGTTGTTGAGCACGCCCACCTCGTGGATTCCGCCGGTGTTCGCCGCGTTGTTGCTCGGGCTACAGCGAACCTTCTGGGAGAACGCGATCGTCTGCACCGGTGAAATCATCGACACGCTGGTGATCGCATACGTCATCCGCTGTCTGCTGGAGTTCCGCGTGGATCAACGCGACTCATGGCTCTACAAGCTGGCGTTTGTTTATGGCATAGGCATCACGAACAACTTCGCCCTGATCGTCTTTGCGCCGGCCATGCTGGTCGCCGTCGTTTGGGTGAAGGCGTTGCGGTTTTTCCAATTCTCCTTCCTGATGCGGATCGTGGCGTTCGGTCTGGCGGGCCTTTGCTTATACCTGCTGCTGCCCATCGTGCAGAGCTTCAACGATCTTGCGCCCACGAGTTTCTTTTCAGCGCTACGCATCAACCTGGGTTTTCAAAAGCAATACATCACGGGCGTTCATCGCCTTTACGCGCTGTGGATCGGCGGCGTGCCTCTGATGCTGCTCCTCGTAGCGAGCATCAAGTGGTCGAGCGGTTTTGGCGACAGCAGCCGTCTCGGATCCATCGCCGGGACCGCGATGGCCCACGTGCTGCACGTTGGCCTGCTCGCGCTGACGATCTGGATGGCGCTCGACCTGACCATGAGCCCGCGTTTCCTCGCGGCCAAGGAACCGCAGCTCTACGGACTTTCCTTTCTCAGCAGCTATTACTTGATGGCGCTGGCGGCAGGATATTTCGTCGGATACCTACTGCTCGTTTTCAGCGATTACGCGGCGGGGTCGCGGCGTCCGGCGCCGGGAATGGCGGCCTTGAGCTATCTGGTGACAGCGCTCGTCTGCACCGCAGCGATCGCAGCGCCCGTTCGACTCGCGATGCAGAACTGGCCGCGCATCCAGGCGTTGAACGCAAAGGAGTTCCGCGACTACGCCAGGAATCAGCTCGCGTCATTGCCAACGCATCCGACCACCGTACTGAGCGATGACCCGCTGCGACTTTTCGCTCTATCGCTGGCGGGTGGCGCCAAAGCAGGTCACATGCTCATCGAAGGATCTTCGTTGAGCGAACCGGCTTACTTGAAGTTTCTGCAAAAGAAATATCCCGACTCATTGCCGCCGCTCCCTCCGGAAGCGACCAACTCGCCGATGCCGCTCAATGTCGTGCTCAATCTCCTGAGCACGCTCAATCAGAAGCAGGGAGTTTATTATCTGCACCCGAGCTTCGGCCAATATTTCGAGACGTACTACCTGGAGCCGCAGCAACTCGTGTATCGCCTCGAACGTTATCCAACCAACGCCATCGAAGCCCCGCTCCCGACGCCGGCGGTCATTGCTCAGCAAGCCGACTTCTGGAACAAGCTCGCGACAACGACCCTTCGCCCCCTGGAAACGCGCCGCACGAAGTTGACCCCGGACGAACGCCTCATGCTGATCGATTTCCACGCTGCGGCGCGTCACTACGCGCAGGCGCTCGATTATTGGGGCGTGGAGTTGCAGCGCGCCGGCCGATTCGATGATGCCTTCAAGTTCTTCGAGAGCGCTCTCGCGGTGAATCCAGATAACGCCGCCGCGTTTATCAATCGCGAAGCAAACGTGAAATGGCGCAGGGAACAGAAGCGCATCGAGCGCATCAGCGATGAGGGCATCGCCAAGCTGCAGCTCGAACCCGGTGGCATTGAAGGCCTGCTCAACAACAGCGGTCCGATCGATGAGTCATCGTTCCGGTTTGAGATCGCGCAATTCTTTTCGCGCAATGGGCTTTGGCGGCAGGCGGCCCAGCAAGCGTTGCGCGCCATCAGCTACGCGCCGGACGATGCGGTGCTGCAGAACGGACTCGCCAAGATTTACCTGCACTCGGCCCAGCCCGATCGCGCGCTCAATGTGATCAAGACGATTCGCGCGTCACGCTCACCCGCCACGGCTGATCCGGCGATGGTCGTTGAAACCATTCGCGCCGAAGCAGCTGCCTATTTCTCGAAGGAGGACTTTGCGGCCGCCGAGAAAATCCTCAAGGACGCCGTGACACGTTATCCCGAACAGAATGGATCATTTGAAGGGCTCGCGTCTTTTTACTCGAGCCGTGCTGAGGTGCTTCGCCAAAGCGGCAAGCAAGCGGAAGCAAACGTCGCGCTCACAAACGCCCTGCGAATTTCCGAGCAGCAGGTTCAGCAACAGCCGAACAATCCGGCCGCGTACTTCAACCTGGGCAATTCGTGCATCCAACTGAAACTGTACAGTCGCGCCGGAGAGGCATTTGGACGCGTGCTTGAATTCGAGCCGAAGAACTTCGCGGCGGCGCTGAACCGGGCGATCTCCTATTTCCAGGGTGGAAAACTCGACGAAGCGCAGCAAGCGTACGAGAAGGTTCTCGATGCCACCCGCACGGAGTTTCGCGTGTACTACGGCCTGGCGGAGATCGCGTACCAGAAGAAGGATTGGAAAGCCGCGCGTGGCTATTACGAGAACTATCTCAAATAC
>DATHEW010000174.1:0-3436 GCA_035318425.1 Candidatus Acidiferrum sp.
CCGCAGAAAGATGGGAATGCAACACGGCTACGAGCGTTTGCAGCGGCCCCGAACTGAAACGTGCCTTGAACCGCTCCACCGTCTGCGGCGTGAGAGAAATTTCCGGTACAAGTACGATCGCGCCCTTGCCCTGTTCGAGCGTCTGCGCGATGGCTTGAAGGTAAATCTCGGTCTTACCCGACCCAGTGACGCCGTGGAGCAAGAACGTGCCGCTTTTCAGCGTACCCCCGGCATCCTGCCGAGTGGAGGCGTTTGTGACAAACGAAGTGCTCTTTCCAGAAGCGAGGCCCGGACCCGGCAGGATGCCGGGGGCACGCTGATCGAGCGCCATCTTGATTCGCTCCAGCGCACGCGCTTGTTGCTCGTTCACGATGAGCGGCTCGGTAGGAAGAATGTGTTCCCTCGCGTATGGATCGCGCTCGTCGATCTGTGCCGCAATCGTGATCAGACCCTTGTCCTCCAGCTTGCGAATCGTTTCCGAAGTGGCGCCGGATAGATCGAGCAACCGCCGCAACGGCAGCTCGCGCCATTCCTCGATGATATTGAAGATGTTCTGCTGACGCGCCGTCAGCTTCGGCATATCGCTGCCCGCGCGCGGCATGATCCGCACGAACAATCGCTCCCGCCAGCTTGCATCCTCCTTCCGAACGCTCTCGGGCAGCACGCTCTTGAGCGCAATCTCGGGAGCGCAGCAATAGTACTCGCCGATCCATCGCGCCAGCTTCAGCACCTTGACCGTCACCAGGCTGGACGTGCCAATGATCTTCGTGATGGGGCGCAGATTCGTGTGCGTGCTTTGCTCGATCAACGCGGTCACGCAGCCATTCACCTGACGCGGCCCGAAGGGGACCTTCACACGCGTGCCCACCTCCACCTCGCCCGCGAGTTCGGGCGGGATGGCGTAATCGAACTCCTTGCGAAGCGCGATCTCGAGTGTGACACGGGCAACCACGGTGCGAGCGTAAAGAGCGGGACAGCAAATCAAAAATTAAAATCGAATCGCGCGCACGCCGCGGCTTTAGTTTCGCGACTCATGAGAGCAGTGGTTCAACGGGTTTCATCAGCGAGCGTCACCATCAACGGTGAAATCAAATCCAGCATCACCACAGGTCTGCTCGTGCTCGTGGCATTCGAAGACGCGGACACCGCAGAAGACATCGACTGGCTCGCAGGGAAAGCGGTTCGCTTGCGCGTTTTCGACGACAATCAAGGCGTGATGAATCGTTCGGTGCAGGAAATCGCTGGAGAGATTTTGATCGTGAGCCAGTTCACGCTTTTCGCCAGCACGCGTAAAGGGAATCGTCCTTCTTACATTCGCTCCGCTCGGCCGGAGTTGGCGGTGCCGCTCTACGAAGCATTCGTAAATCGTGTGGCTGAGGAACTAGGGCGCCCCGTGCAGACTGGCGAGTTCGGAGCGGACATGAAGGTCGCGCTCATCAACGACGGCCCGGTCACGATCGTCATTGATTCCAGGCTTCGCGAGTAGCCGGTGCTGCGTCATCACGATCTGGTGCTGAATGCGGCAAAACGCGTTGTCTTCGCGTAGATGTTCTGCTGAAACATCGTACTTCTACGCAACGCGCGTCGCGTAGAAGCTCTCAAGGCGCATTGATTGCATCTACCCACTGCGATCTGGCTTCATAGACTTCACAGAGTCTTCGTTATGCACATGACACAAAATAGAGTGCGCGCGCTCATCGCGATCGCATGGTTGGCCCTCGCAAACGCCTCCTTTGCCTGGGCACCCGTGGCCAACAACGACAGTTACAGCGTGGTGAGGAACACGACGTTGTCCATCGCTGCGCCGGGTGTGCTGGCCAATGACATGGATCAAGATGGCGAGACATTGCGCGGGGTGCTGGTCAACACGACCACGAACGGCGTGCTCACGTTGAACAACAACGGAAGCTTCACTTACCGGCCCAAGACCAATTTCTCCGGCAGCGATCATTTCAAGTACAAGGCCAACGACGGCGCGAAAGATTCCGGCGTGGCGGTGGTGACCATCACGATCACCACTCCGCCGATCACGGTCACCAAGTCGCCCACGAACACGACCGTGTGTCCTGGAGGGACAGCGAGTTTCAGTGTGACGGCCAGCGGGATGGGATTGCGTTATCAGTGGCGCAAGAGTTCGAGCAATCTCGCCGGCCAGACGAATAGTTCGCTGGTGTTGCCCAATGTAACGGCGGCCTCGGCGGGAACGTACGCGGTGGTGATCACCGGCACTTCGGGTAGTGCGGTCACGAACAGCGCGATGCTCACGGTGAACACGCTGGTCACGGCGACGCCGCTCGGCAATGCCGTCCGTTCGGTCGGCAGCGTGGTTATTTTTTCCACCACGGCTTCGGGCAGTTCACCCATCACTTATCAATGGCGAAAGAACGGAACCACTCTCGTCGGCAAAACATCTAGCAGCCTCTTGCTCACCAATCTGGTCCCGGCGGATGCCGGCACTTACTCGGTCGTCGTGAGCGGCCCATGCAACAAGCTCACCAACAGCGCCACACTCGAAGTGGATTATTGCTTCCCGGCCGTGGATGTGGCGCTGGTCATTGATCGTTCCGGCTCGATGCTGGGGCAGCCGTTCACGGATGCCCGCACGGCTTCGAGCAACTTTGTGAAGAACCTGAAGTTCGGTGTGACCAACGATCGCGCGGCACTGGTGTCGTACAGTTCTTCGGCCACGCTGGACCGGGTGTTGACCAACTCGGCCACGTCGCTCAACGGTGCGATCAATACGTTGCCCGGCGCCAATGGTTACACCTGCATCAGTTGCGGCATCGCCACCGCCCAGGCCGAGCTCATGACTTCGCGCCACAACCCCGAGGCCATGCCGGTGCTCGTGCTTTTGTCGGACGGCATGCCCACCGCGGGCGACACCGCCAGCGAGGCGATCGAGCAGGCGACGCTGGCCAAGAACGCCGGCACGCGCGTATTCAGCGTCGGCCTGGGCGATGTGGACCACGCGCTCATGCGCGGCATCGCTTCGAGCACCAATGATTATTTTTACGCCACCAACTCCTCGCAGCTTACGGCGCTCTTCAACGCCATCTCGTCGATCATCTGCCGTCCGCCCACGAACATCTTCGTCATCGGTTTGACCAACCAGACGGTCTGCTCGGGCGCGACGGTGGCGTGGAGCATCACCGCTTCCAACTGCGACTCGTTCACTTACCAATGGCGCAAGGACGGCGCGAATCTCGTGGGGCAAACCAATCGCACGCTCACTCTTCCCAATGTCAGCGTGACCAACGGCGGAGTTTACTCGCTCATCGTGGGCAGCAGTTGCCAGACGCTCACCAACAGCGCCACGCTCACGGTGAACCAGACTTTGCTCGTCAGCACACCGCCGGCGAACCGCACCAGCGTGGTGGGCAGCAATGCGACCTTCAGCGTCAGCGCTATCGGCACCGGCATCAGCTATCAATGGCGC
>DATHEW010000175.1:0-2451 GCA_035318425.1 Candidatus Acidiferrum sp.
ATCCCATGGAGGCCACGCAACTGGGCGACCATCGCTTCGACGATAAGCTCGATGATCTTGCACCTACTGCGTTGGAGAAGTCGCTCAAGCATCTCAAAGAGACGCGCTCGAAACTTCGGAAGGAGATTGACCGGGCAAAGCTGCCGCGCGACCAGCAAATCGACTTCGACATTTTTGAACATGAACTCGAGGCCGCCATTTGGGTGCGGGAAAACATCAGGCCCTTCGCGGAGAACTCGCGCGTTTACAACGAATACATCAGCGACAGCGTGTTTCTCCTCCTGACACAATCCCGTTTGCCGAAGGAGACGAACGTTGCCAACACGATCGCGCGGATGAAGCAGATTCCGCGAATCGTCGCGGCGGCGAAGCAGAATTTGAAGAACCCGCCGCGCGTGGTGACAGAAACGGCGGCGCGACAAAACAAGGGTTCCATCGGCTTTTTCGAAAGCGACATCTTCCAGTTCGTCGGGGAATCGCCGCAATTGCCGGCGCTGAAAGCGGAGTGCGCGCGCGTCGTTCCAGTGCTGAAGGAGTATCAGCAGTTTCTCGAAAAGGAATTGCTGCCGCGCGCGACGGGCGAATGGCGAATCGGCAAACGGAAGTTCGCGCGAAAACTCGAACTCACGCTCGACGCGGGCATGAGTGCCGATGAAGTGCTGCGCGACGCCGAGTCGGAATTTGCACGTGTCCACAATGACATGTATGTCGTCGCGCGACAGCTTTGGAGCCGTTACGTCCCGAAGGAGCCGTTGCTGCCGGCGGACGCGGCGGGTCGCCGCGCGACGATTCAGCGCATGATTGCGTCGGTGTCGAAGGAACATGGCAAGCCCGAGGAACTTCTTGCGGACGCACGCAACACGGTGGCGCGCATCAAAGATTTCATACGCGAGAAAAATATTTTGCGACTGCCGGAACCGGACCGTTGCCAGATCATCGAGATGCCGGAGTTTCAGCGCGGCAACTCGGTGGCATATTTGAATGGCGCACCGCCTTTGGATCCTGATGCACCCAGCATGTATGCCATCAGTCCGCCCGCGAAGGACTGGAGTGCCAAGCAAACGCAAAGTCTGCTCGAGGAGTACAATCGGCATATGCTGCAGATTCTCACGATTCACGAGGCGTATCCGGGACACTACGTGCAGCTTGAATACTCCGCGCGAGTGCCGTCGTTGATTCGCCGCGTGCTCGGCTCTGGCGTGTATATCGAGGGCTGGGCGGTGTACACGGAGCAGACCTTACTCGATCAAGGCTACGGCGATGGCGATCTAGCGCTGCGGCTGAACCAGTTGAAGTTTTATTTGCGCGCCGTGGCCAACGCGATCCTCGATCACAAGCTGCACTGCGCAAACATGAGCGATGAGGAAGCAATCAAACTCATGACGGACGGCGCGTTCCAATCCGAAGAGGAAGCGCGGCAAAAGCTCATTCGGGCGAAGCAGAGCTCCGTGCAACTCAGCACCTATTTCGTCGGCCGCATGGCGCATGTGCGTTTGCGCGAGCAGATGCAACGCGAACTCGGCGATAAGTTCGAACTGGCGAAGTATCACGAAGCGGTTCTAACGCAAGGCTCGGTGCCGATGAAATATTTGCCGGAGCTAGTGCGCACCATGCTGTTGGAGAAGTGATTTTGCCATCACGTAATCATTCATCACGAAGCCGCCACCGATGCCGGCGATGATCGATTCGCGGATGGTGAAGCCGAGTTTGCGATAGGCAACGAATGCGCGAGTGTTCTGCTTGTTCACGGCCAGGACGAGTGTCGAGTAATAGTGCTCGTCCGCGAACTCTTCCACGCGTTTCAGCAATGCGGCTCCGAAACCCTGGCGCTGGAAATCGGGATGAACGTAGAGCTTGTGCAGTTTCAATTCGCCAGCCTTTGACGCCGGGCCGTAGGAAGAGAATCCACATAGCGTGCCGTCCACCCGCAATCGATCGTAGGCGATGCCGGATTCGAGTTCGCGCCGCATCGTGGCCACGTCATACATCCGCGCGAGCATGTAATCGATTTGTTCCTGGGAAATGATTCCCGGGTAATGCGCACGCCAGGTGACGGCAGCGAGAGCGGAGATTTCCGCAAGATGTTCGGCGCGTGCTGGTTCGATTTGAACCTGCATGGCACGTCAGGCAGGCTTGGTGTCTGTCTCTTCCTGGAGGTAACTCTTGCCACGATAGAACGGGCTCACGACCAACCACAGCACGGCTGTGACCAGCATGACCTTCACGAAGAACCAAAAGTAATCTGCGTTGATCACAGTACGGCCGCTTCTCTCGAGATAGGCATTAACCTGCGCCGTGAAAACATTCCCCAGCGCGATGGCTCCGAGATAAGTGCACATAACGAGGGACTTCAATTTCTGCGGTGCTTGCGTGTAGGCGAATTCCAGGTGCGTGACTGAAACCAACACTTCGCCCGCCGTGAGGACCACGAAAGCGAGGATTTGGGAGGCG
>DATHEW010000176.1:0-3577 GCA_035318425.1 Candidatus Acidiferrum sp.
GGCAACCGTGTGCGTATCGGTTCCGCTTTCGTACGCGTAAGTTCCTGCCTGTGTTCCACCGCCAAAATCCTCGAACAACACAGCGGGTCCACCAGGTGCAGGCGTCAGGCTGATGTTGTCGAACGTCGCTACAGCCGCCACGGTGTCGCTTCCGCTGTCCGCCGTGAAACTGTAATCAGCCGTCGCATCCATGGTGATGTTCACGTTCGTGCTGACTTGCAACCATGGCCCGGGGATGCCCGAGTTGTTCGTAGCGTAAAATGCCGCGACGGTTCCGGTGACGGAGTTGCGTTCCAGCTTCAGCCAGAGCGGTAGATCAAGGTTCGCCACGCTCACCGAAAAGTCGGTCGTGTTGCTCGCGAGGCGCGGACGAAAACGCACCGTCCTCGACGAGCTTTGATAAACCAGCGCGGCGCGGCGCGAGTAACGATGCATGGCGTCCCGGACACTCACACCGGCTTCGGACGCTGCAGGTCCATTGATCGAGGTGACGCGCGCGATGATTGTTCCATCGCCGGTAACCTGTCGCACAACCGCATGTGCGCGGTCTGAAGTGGTGCCATAACCCACACCAGCGGCGGACACGATCCAGTTGCTGCCGGAACGTCCGGCGAAGCCGCGCAACGTCGGCGGGCCCACGTCCTCAGCGATCCAATCGTTCGCCACGAGTGCGTTGGTGGCACCGACGTTGATCGTGATCTGGTCGCTCGCGGTGAAGCGCCCGTCCGACACGGTCACGCGCACGATGTAAGTGCCCATCGCCGAAAAGGTCGCCGGTGTGGCGACGCTGTTGCTCGCGCCGAACGCGACGGTTCCCGGTCCGGCCACTTGCGTCCAGGCGTACGAAACCGGCTCTGGAAAGGCATCTTCATCGATCGCTGTCGCTACGAATTCCACACCGTTGCTCAAGGCGACGACCACACCTTGTGCTGCCGGGGAACTGATGAACACCGTCGGCGGAATATCATTGTCCGTGATCGTGACGCTGGCGTAAGCGATGCCGCTGATGTCGTACGCGCCAGTCATGATTTGAAGCAACACCATCTCGTCACCTTCCGTGACGAGGTCGTCGAGCGGGTGAATCGTGACAGTGCGCGCGCTCTGTCCGATCGCGAAAGTGATACTCGTCAGGGAGGTTGGCGTGTTCGTGTAATCGCTCCCGGTCGTCGCCGTGCCGGTCAACGCGAGATTCACCGCCAGGCTCACCGCCGTGCTTCCCGCGCGCGTGATGGTGAACGAGCCATTCGTGCTGCCTTCCTTCGCCGTTCCGCCGTCGGCAATGATACTGACGCTGTTGCGATCATCATCCGCAATGAAGCTCGTGATGCTCGAAGGCGCGCCCGCCACGTAACCACTTCCCGCCGCAATCGCCGTGATCGCAGTCTCCGTCGCTTCGGAAGTCGCGTCCTGCGCGGGAGCGAGAGTTAGCGTGATGGATGATTCGCCGATGCCGAACACAGCGGTGGAATTGATGCCGATGTAATCAGCATCGGCGGTTGCCGTGCCCGTGCGCGAGAGATTCACCGTGAGAGGACCGCTGATGGAACCGCTGCGCGTGAGCGTGACCAGACTCGTGTCGCCAGCTTCCGTCGCGTTCGTGTCAGTCGAGGAAATCGTTACCAGCGGCAGGTCATCATCCAGGAGCGTGATCGTGTGATTCGTAATTGTGGTGAAACGGAGACCCACGGGATTCGAGAGGCGCACCTGAAACGTTTCAGTTGCCTCAGTCGATCCGTCGTTCACGAGATTCACCGCGATGCTTCTCACCGTATCGCCGGGCGCGAAATTCAATGTGCCACTCGATGCAAAGAAGTCGCCCGGCGCGGTTGCCGAACCAGGGATCAGTTGGTAATCCACGCTTCCGGCCGCAGTGGCAGCGACGCTCAATGTGACGGGCACCTGCACTGTGCCGCTGGCTTCCGACGCGCTGGTGCTGGCAGCGGCGAAGCCAACGAACGGCTCAGCCGGGGCAGCATCATCGTCCACGATGACGAATGCGTATTGACCGCGCGAACCAAGACGCGCGCCGTTCGCATTGCGGAGCAGCACCATCACCACTTCGTCCTGCTCGGGGATCGAATCGTTGATCAGCGAAATAGGAATGTTCCGCGTGGTGGCACCGGCCGCGAACGTGAGCACGCCGGACTCAAGGCTGTAGTCGATACCTACTCCGTTCGCGATTGTAAGCGTGCTGTTGCGCGAAATCATCTGCGGCGTCCCGGCGGGCACACTGCCGATGAACGCCATGCGCGCGGGGCGGCGTGTGTTCTCACGGATCATCACGCCCGCTTGCGGCGAGCTGTTTGTGCTCGCAAGTGACGTGACCCGCGCCGTGATCGTGAAATCACCGGTGATGTAGCCGGACAAAAAGTAACAGTCGTCGTTCGATCCGTTAATGCCTTCGCCCGAAGAACTGATCGTGTAAACGCCAGCCGACTCGGCGTGCGTCCCCTGAATCGCGGTGAAGCCAACCGTGCGTCCTCCCAACGACGGCAACGCGCCCGGCGTGACCGTGACATTGTCGAACGTGGCTGTCGCCAGACCGCCTTCCAACTGCGACGAGACGGCGAGCCCAGCCAACACTTCCGGTCCGAATGGCAGCGGGACATCCGCGCCAACCTGGTTCCAGAGAACACCGTCGCTGGATTGAAATGATCTGATGACATCGCCACTGCGTTGGAGTCGGACCCATGCGGGCTTCGCGCCGAATGCGGTCACCCTCGCATCCTGGCCGATGGCGACGTTGCGATAGTGATATTCGAATCCGACCCCCGGCGTGGCAGCCATGTAGCCGCGGCGCACATTGTTCACCGAGCTTTCGCGGATCATCACGCCGGCGGTCGCACCGACGGCCGTGTTGTGCTGCAACACAATGCGCGCAATGATGGTGCAACTGGTCGAGTTGGTGATCGGCCACCACGTGAAGTAACCCTGGTCGGTCGTGCCCTCGACGTTATCGCCCGCACCCGCAACGGTGTGAGTATTCCCCAACACCGTCGCGCTTCCAGTGACCGAAACGCTGCCGACGTTCCCGGCGCTGCGCACTCCGATTGTTGCCCCGGGTTGGAGGTTCGTAATCGTGACGTTGTCGAAGACGCCAGTGGAAAGCAGCCCAGAGTTGAACGAGCAGACGTAAAGCCCCGCGAGATATCCTGAAGTGGGCATCGTGAACACTTGCGTGCTTACCCCCGTCCAGTTGGTGCCATCCGGCGAAATCGAGCCGATCACGGTATCGCCCGCGCGATCCACACGCACCCAATACGGCAGCGGCGAGATCGGTGTTCCATTCACGGATACAGATTGGCGCGTCGCCGTTTCGACAACGTATTCCACCGACGCTCCGGAACCTGAAGCGGCGCTGAGCGTCACGGGAATATTCACCGTCCCGGCGCTCTCAATGGCAGTGCCGCCACTCGCATTGAAATCAACGGCGATGGAAGGAACTTCGTTGTCGGACAAGTAAAGCGTGGCGGCGGGGCCGCGGCCGTAAGCGCCGGCTGCCAGCGAGAGTGTGACGGTTTCCGTTCCTTCGACGGCAACATCGTTGACCGGCGTGATCGTGACATCCACCCCTGAC
>DATHEW010000177.1:0-5536 GCA_035318425.1 Candidatus Acidiferrum sp.
GACCTCACCAAACAAGCCGCCGACCTGTGCCGGAATTCCAAACTGAATTTTCTCGGCTACGTCGAAGGCACCGATATTTTTGCCGATCGCGTGGACGTGGTGGTGACTGACGGTTTCGTCGGAAACATTGTGCTCAAGGCCGCCGAGGGTTTGGGTAAAACTATTCTCCAGATCCTGAAGCGCGAACTCGCCGCGACGCCTGTGCGCAAGCTCGGCGCGATGATGGCCAAAGGCGGGTTCAAGACTCTGAAAGCGAAGATGGATCCCGAGGCCCACGGCGGCGCGCACATCGTTGGATTAAATGGCACCGTCGTGAAAGTGCATGGCTCCGCGGGCGAACGCGTGGTGGCGAACGCCATCCGCGAAATGGCGGAACCCGCCAGCCATCAATTGAACGAACGCATTCAGGAAGCAATCGCCGGCACTATTGAACCACTCGCTGTCCCGGCATGAACGCATCCCAGAAGCCGAAGAAGTTTCGTAATCCCCGCGCGAAAAACGATTTCAAATCTCGTTCCTGCTCGGTCGTCGCGGTCGGTTCGTATGTGCCCGAACGCGTCCTCTCCAACGCCGACTTGGAAAAAATGGTCGATACCACGGATGACTGGATCGTTTCGCGTACGGGCATTCGCGAACGTCGCATGGCGGGACACGATCAGTTTACTTCCGACATGGCGGCAAAGGCCGCGCTGCTGGCGATGGAGCGCGGCAACATCAAGCCCGAGCAAATCGATCTCATTATCGTTGCGACGATCACGCCGGACATGCCGTTCCCAGCCACCGCGTGTTTGGTTCAGCAAAAGATTGGCGCGCGCCGAGCCGCTGCGTTCGATGTTGAAGCGGCCTGCTCCGGCTTCATCTTCGCATTGGAAATCGGCCAGCAATTCGTGATGTCGCACACCTACGAAACCGTACTGGTGATCGGCGCGGAGAAGCTTTCGTCCATCATCAACTGGCGCGACCGCAACACCTGCGTGCTCTTTGGCGACGGCGCTGGAGCCGCCATTCTGCAAAACCTTCCTGGCTCGCATGGCCTTCTCACCGCGTGCATGGGCGCGGACGGCAGCAAGGCAGACTTACTTTCGCTGCCTGGCGGCGGCAGCCGTTGTCCCGCCACGCCGGACTCGGTGGCGGATGGACTGCACTACTTGCGGATGGATGGCAAAGAGACTTTCAAGAGCGCCGTCAACGCCATGTACGATGCCGCGCAGGAAGCCCTGCGCCGATGCGAGCTCACCGTCTCGCAAATCAAGTGCATCATTCCGCACCAGGCGAACCTGCGCATCATCAACGCCGTGGGCGATCGTCTCGGCGCGATCCCTGAACAAATTTTCATCAACCTGCACAAATACGGGAACACCTCCGCCGCCTCGGTGGCGATCGCGCTGGATGAAGCGGTTTCGTCCGGAACGATTCAGAGGGGCGATTTGATTTTGCTTCTGGTGTTCGGGGCCGGGCTCACGTGGGGCGCAGCGGTGATCGAGTGGTGACGTTGCAACGCGCGAACCGCGTTTTGAATTTTGCGTGAGCCGGTTCGTTGACGCGACCCGAACGCATGCTAGATTCCCCGGCATGAGCGCCAGTAAAACTAAGTCTGACATTCTCAGAACACTCACCGTTCAATCCTCCGCCACCCTCCTCAACCTCTCCCCGACTTCGTTCCGCATCCGCAAAAACGGAATCGAATTTGCCACCGAGGCTGAAATCGCCGCCTGGACCGAGATGACCGTGGACCTGCAACTCCCCGGCACCAAGTCCTTCACTTGCACCGGCGTCGTCGTTGCCTGCGCCGGAAACCGCCACGCGGGTTTCAACGTCTCGCTGCTCTTTACCGGCCTCACCGATTCCGCGCAGCAGCGGCTCAACGATTTTTCTTCCATCGCGGCGATTTCTGTGCGCGTTTAGTCGGCGCACATGGAAGTCTTTACGCGGATCCTGAAGGCTGCGGTTGACGCGCACGCTTCGGATATTCACATCAAAGTTGGCGGTCCCGTCATCTTTCGGATCAGTCGTCAATTGGTCGCCATTGAAGCGCCCGTCCCCTCGGTGGAATGGATGGAACGTGTGATCGAGCACCTCGTGCCTCATCACATGAAGGTGCATTTCCAGGAGAAGCGGGAAGCCGACTTCTCGTACATGGCACCGCATCTCGGTCGGTTTCGCACCAACGTCTTTCAGCAACGTGGTGAAATGGCGATCGCCATGCGCTACGTGAAATCGCAGGTGCCCGATTTCCAACACCTCGGGCTTCCGCCAGTGCTGGCACAAATCGCCGAATCGCCTCGCGGCATCGTGTTGCTTGCCGGCACGACCGGCTCCGGCAAATCCACATCACTCGCGGCAATGGTCGAGCATGTGAATGGCAACTTCCGCAAGCACATCGTCACGTTGGAGGACCCGATCGAATACGTTTTCGAAGACAATCAATCGATCATCGAGCAGCGCGAGATCGGATTGGATACGGAATCATTTTACACCGGTTTGCGCGCCGCGCTGCGACAGGATCCTGACATCGTGATGATCGGTGAAATGCGTGACGCCATCACGTTCGCCGCCGCAATCAACGCCGCCGACACCGGGCAGATGGTGCTGTCCACCGTTCACACCACCAACGCGTCACAGTCGATCGGCCGCGTGCTTGATTATTTTAAGGCCGATGAGCGCGAGCAGATTCGTCGTCAGCTATCAGGGACGCTGAAGGCCGTGATTTGTCAGCGCATGGTTCCGACGCTGGACGGCAAGATGGCGCCTGCGTGCGAGATCATGCTCAATACGCCAGTCGTGCGAAAGATGATCGAGGAAAACCGTTTGGACAAACTAGGTGCGGCGATTGAGACCGGTCACGACGATGGCATGCAGGACTTCAATAAAGCGGTTCTCGAATTGTACAACGCCGGAAAAATCTCGAAGGAAGAAGCGATGGCCAAGGCGGGCAACCCTGCCGCTCTGGAGATGAACCTCAAGGGAATTTTCCTCAGCCAGGGCAGCAGGATATTGGGATAATCATTTGCGTCCCGTGAAGGACGAAAACCAACAACAGCCCGAGATGAAAGCGGACATGCCTCCTCCGCGAAAGACTCCTGAAAGCGGCGGATCGGTCGCGAGTGGTGATGAGGATTCGCCGAAGCGAAAGAGCGAGACGGTGCGCATTGCTCTTCCGCCGAACATTACCGCAATTTCAACTTCCTAACCGCGCGCTGGCAACTGGCTCACGATCATCTCCACCGTACGCTCCATCGAGCCGAGGTTTTCTCTGACCACAATTTGCGCATTGCGACCGAGTTGATCGGCTTGTGCCTTGTTCGTCAGCAATTCCTCGAACGTCTCTTCCAACTCCGCCGCGTCGCGCACTTGCCTGGCGCCTTTGCGTGAGACAAGCATCGACGTGATGGCCTCGAAGTTCTGCATGTTGGGACCGAACACGATGGGCTTGGCCAATGCGCCGGGCTCGATGGGATTCTGCCCTCCTACCGCGGTGAGACTTTTGCCAACGAACACCACGGTCGCGATTTCGTAGAAGTAACGTAACTCACCCGTTGTGTTCACCAGCAACACGTTCACTTCACCGCGCTCGCGGCGAAGCGCGGAGGTGAATTCGCTGCGATACATCACCTTGAGGCCGCTGCTTTCGAGATCGCGTCCGGCTTCTTTGCCGCGTTCGAAATGCCGCGGCACAACGATCAGGAACAAATCTGGAACACGCGCACGCAGCCGCGCGAAGATTTCTCCGAGGATCTTCTCCTCTCCGTCGTGCGTGCTGCCGGCCACGATCACCGGCGCATCGGCGCTCACGCCAAGTTGCGCCAGCATGGCCGGCACATCGAGCGATCGTTCGGTCAATGTTGCCGCGTCGAACTTGAGGTTCCCGACCACATGAATGCGTTCAGGGCGACAGCCGATTTCCGCCAGGCGTTTCGCGTCGCTTTCATTCTGACAACCGACGCCTGCGAACGATTTGAACACCGATCGGAACAGCATCCCGTAACGTTTGTAGCCGCGGAACGAACGATCGGACAGTCGCGCGTTCACGAGGAACACCGGCGTGCCCAGGTCACGGCAGCGCCACAGAAAGTTGGGCCAAATCTCCGCCTCCATCAGCACTACCGCCTGCGGATTCATCAGGCGCAACGCACGTCGCACATATTTTCTGCGATCGAGCGGGTAATAAATCTTGGCAATGTGTGACGGCAGCTTCTTCTTCAACTCGGCCATGCCCGTTGAAGTCGTGGTGGACACGACGATTTTCAATTTTGGCACGCGCGGTTCGAGTGTCTTGATGAGCTGCGTGCAAATATTCACCTCGCCCACGCTGACCGCGTGCAGCCAGATGATGTCGCGGTTCGTGATGGACTGCTTGAACTTGGAATCGTAGCTGGCGAAGCGCTCGCCGAAACCCGCACGCCAGTTCCCGCGCCGCCACATCTTGAGAAAATAGAACGGCGCGCTCAGCGAGAAGCCGAGGAGGAAGACCAGGTTGTAGATGAAGCGAACCACGCGTGCGCGCGAAGGGAACCACGATCCGTGGAGAAAGGAAAAAGGTTTCTCCATCGCACTTCGAGGTAGGGCGGGCTGCCCTCAGCACGCCGGTAAGCGTGGCGAGCCGGAGCGTCCTTTGCAACCTGGCGTGAGGCATCCTCTTCGTAATCGTAAGCTTATTCTTAATCTCCCGTCCAAAGGGATTACGAAGACGATCACGACTATGATGAAGACGGCTTAAATACCGCCGCCCACTTCAACGTCGATTTCTCCACGGGATGCGCTACCTTCCGGCGCATCATCCCGAGAACAACGGAAATAAATCTCATGTTACGATGGTTCGTTATTGCGTGGGCGGTTTTGGCCGGTGCTGGAGTTTTCACTCCCGCCGCGCTCGCCGCTGCCGCCAAGCCCCCTGCCACCAAGCCGATCGAGTTCAATCGCGATATCCGCCAGATCCTTTCGGATAATTGCTTCGCCTGTCACGGACCGGACGACAAGGGCCGCAAGGCCAAGCTGCGCTTTGACTTGAAGGAGGAGGCGTTCAAGCCTGCCAAATCCGGCGATCTCGCCATCGTGCCCGGGCATCCTGAGAAGAGTGAATTGATCCATCGCCTCACAGCCAAGGATGAGGATGATCGGATGCCGCCGACCAAGACGGGCAAGAAACTCACGCCCGCGCAGATCGACTTGCTGACCCGATGGATCAAAGAAGGAGCCACATGGCAGGAGCATTGGGCGTTTCAGAAACCGAAGCGGCCCGTGTCGCCCACCGTAAAGGACAAGAAGTGGGCGAAGAATGAGATCGATCAGTTTGTTCAGGCACGATTGGAGAAGGAAAAGCTGAAACCCTCGCCCGAGGCCGAGAAGACGACGTTGATTCGCCGCGCTTCATTGGACACCACCGGTCTGCCACCCACGCCCGCCGAGGTGGACGCGTTCCTCGCGGACAAAAGCGCGACGGCCTACGAGAAGGTGGTGGATCGCTTGCTGGCCTCGCCAAGTTATGGTGAACATCAGGCGCGGTATTGGCTCGATGGCGCGCGGTACGCCGATTCGC
>DATHEW010000178.1:0-3936 GCA_035318425.1 Candidatus Acidiferrum sp.
GCCGCCACATGACGCCAGTGGTGATGAACTAAAAAAGGCCGCGCGCCGTCTCGCGAAGTATGGCGTGAATCTCGTCCGTCCACATGGCGCCGTGTTCGACAAGTTCGGCAACACTGATCCAAAGAAGATCGCGCATTTGCAAGAGGTCGTGGCGACGATGAGAGCTGAAGGCATCTACACGCACATGTCGTTTTACTTCCCGCTGTGGTTCACACCGGCGCCGGATCATCCGTGGTTGAAGGGTTACGACGGAAAGACACATCCATTCGCGGCGCTGGAGTTCAATCCTGAATTCCAGGCGAAGCATCGCGAGTGGATGCGCGCCATCCTGACCATGCCGGACAAGGACGGACGCAAGCTGATCGATGACCCGGCAGTGTTCGGTCTCGAGATTCAGAACGAGGATTCATTCTTCTTTTGGACGTTCAGCCCGGAACGGATTCCCGACGCGCAGATGCGTTTGCTGGAAACCCAGTTCGGCGCGTGGCTCACGAAAAAGTACGGCTCGCTCGATGCCGTCCTCGCGAAGTGGAACAAGCAATCGGTGAAGCGCGACAACTTCGCCGAGGGACGCGTCGGCTTTCGTCCGCACTACAACATCTTCAGCGAGAAGTCGGCGCGCGATCGCGACACCGCGACGTTTCTTTTCGAGAGGCAGCAGAAGTTTTACGCGGACACGGTGGCGTTCCTTCGCGGACTTGGGTTCAAGGGTTTGATCACGCCTTCAAATTGGAACACGGCGAGTCCGGAAGTGTTTGGACCGCTGGAGAAGTGGAGCTACGCGACCGGTGACTTCATCGATCGCCACGGATACTTCGCGGGCCCGCACAAAGGCGACAACTCCGCATGGTCGATTCGTGCGGGACACACCTACGCCGATCGTAGCGCGCTGAAATTTGACGCGAGTACGCCGGGGAAACCGAAGCAGTTCAATCATCCGGTCATGGATCCGACTTACGCCGGCAAGCCCTCCATGATCTCGGAGACAACGTGGAATCGCCCCAACCGCTACCGCACAGAAGCGCCGCTGTACCTCGCGACATTCGGTGCGTTGCAAGGGTCGGACTGCATCGTCCATTTCGCGTTCGACGGCGCGAACTGGTCCACGAAGCCCGGCTTCTGGATGCAGCCGTGGACGTTGATGACGCCGTCACAAGTCGGACAGTTTCCCGCGGCTGCGTTGATCTATCGTCTCGGACTCGTCGCGATGGGCGACACGATGGCGAAGGTCCACTTGAACACAAATGATCTCCTGAAATTGAAAGGCACGCCACTGCCGCAGGACGCGAACTTCGATGAACTGCGACTGAAGGATGTGCCGGCGGGAACCGAATTAAAGCCGGGCCAGCGCATCGATCCGCTGATTCATTATGTCGGCAAGACGGAAGTGAACTTCACGGGCGACCCCTCTCGCACGGAGCTGAAAGACCTCGCGCCATTCATCGATCGCAAGGCGCAGGTGGTGCTGAGTTCAACACGTCAAGTGAGGTTGGATTATGGCAAAGGGTTGCTCACGTTGAACGCGCCGGCAGCTCAAGGTGCGAGCGGGAATCTGAAGTCTCTCGGAATTCTCGCGTTCAGAGACATCGCCATCGACTGCAATCTTGACCTCGCGCACATCATACTCGTGTCGTTGGATCGCCAGCCGATCGCGAATTCACGTCGCATGTTGTTGCAGGTCATGAGCGAGGAGAAGAACAACGGATTCCAAACACAGCCCAGTGGCGACGGGCTGAAGCGCATTACGAATCTTGGCCGCGATCCGTGGATGGTGAAAGAACTGAGCGGCACGGTGAGTTTCGGGAGCGCTGTACGAGTCCAACCGCTCGACTTCAATGGATATCCCAGTGGCTCTGCCAGCAGCAGCTCCGAGCTGAAACTCGCCGCGAAGACTGTTTACTACCTGATCACGCGGGAGTGACGCAGCACTCGCCGGCTAAAAGCCGGCGTTACGTAGCGCCGACTTTCAGCCGGCGGGTCGCGATGCTTTCAGCATCGCAGTTTCCGCTCGCCAACCAGTGCGTCGTATCTACGCTGCGATCCCATGCACCGACCAAGCCCACGCTCGGATGGCCGTTACACTCGTGGTTACCTTCCGCATGTCCGCGTTCCTGGCCGCTCCTACTTTGTCACGTTCCGTCTCGAAGGCACACTCCCGCAAAACGTGCTCGATCAATACCGTCGTGAACGCGACGAACTGATCAAGGCCGAGCGCGCGAATCATCAACTCTCGCGGGCAGACGAGAAACGCTTGTTTGAATTGTATTCCGACCGCATCGAGTCATTTCTGGACACCAGTCGCGGCGAATGCTGGTTGCGCGCGCCTGTGCTCGCAGAGTTGGTTTCAAACGCGTTGCGCTTCTTCGACGGCCAGCGTTACACACTTGGGACATGGGTGGTCATGCCCAACCACGTGCATGTCATCGTGCGCCCTGAAGGCGAGCACTTGCTCGACGAAATTCTGCAAAGCTGGAAAGGCTACACAGGACGCGAGGCGAACAAGGTGCTCGCCCGCACCGGCCAAAACTTCTGGCAAGGGAGTATTACGATCACTGGATTCGGGATGACGACGAGCGCGCCAGGGTATCTGCGTACATCCACGACAACCCGCGCAAAGCCGGACTCTGCGCCACACCAGAAGAATGGTTGTGAAGCAGTGCGCATCCGCGTTTGCGGGCGCCACCGGCCGGCTGAAAGCCCCAGCGTTACATGCCGGCTGAAAGCCGGCGTTACGTAGCGCCGGCTTTCAGCCGGCATGTATATCTGACTTTCAGCCACGCCTGCGAAAAAGGGAAAAGGGACAGGCGCATGAATCGGCCCGTCCCCTTTTCTAGGATCACTCGCGTGGAAAACTTGCGAGCGATAGTGTGCGGACTGTGCCTTAACTCTTCTGTGATGCAAGCGCCGCGCTGAATTTTGTTCACTCGCGACGCCGTCGCGGACTCGGCGCTCCACGTTTGCAACGCACTTGCCCTGCCCTTCGCCCCCCGCCATTGTCCCGCGCGTATGATCACTTTGGTCGTCGGGACAAACCGGCCGGGGAGCAGGACGCGACAGGTTGCCGCACACATCGAGGACATATACCGCGAGCTGGCCACGCCGCTAAAAGTGCTCGATCTCGCCAGGATGCCGGCGGAAATTTTTCATCCCAACTCGTACGCGGAGAAGCCCGCGTCCTTTCTTCCCTTCAGCGAAGGCGTGCTGCAATCCAGCGGCCTCGTCGTGGTGACGCCGGAATACAACGGCTCGGTTCCCGGCGTGCTGAAATACTTCATCGACATGCTGAAGTTCCCCGAGAGCTTCGAGCACCGACCCGTGTGCTTCGTCGGTCTGGCCGCGGGAATGTGGGGTGCGTTGCGGCCGGTCGAGCAACTCCAGGCGATCTTCGGCTATCGCAACGCTTACCTTTATCCCGAGCGCGTGTTCATCGCGCGCATCGGCGATCAATTCGATGCGAGCGGCAAGCTCAAGGACCCGGAACTCGTTGATCGGCTGCGCACACAGCAAAAAGGTTTCGTCGAATTCGTCCGCAAATTGAAAGGAACCTGATGACACGTTTTGCCGATCGCCTCGCGGTGTGCAGTTGGTCGCTGCAACCGAGTTCACCACACGATCTCGTGGAGAAGCTCAAACTCATCGGCGTCCCGCGCGTGCAACTCGCGCTCGATCCCATTCGCGAGAAGCCGGACGTGTGGGGAAACGTCGGTGAAGTATTGCGCGCTGCGGACATCAGCATCGTCTCCGGCATGATCGGCTTCGTCGGCGAGGATTACACCACGATCCAATCGATCCACGCGACGGGTGGCGTGCTGCCAGACGAAACGTGGGACGAGAATTGGGAGAACGTGTCAGCGAGCGCGGAGATTGCGGCGCAGCTCGGCATCAATCTCGTGACCTTTCACGCCGGGTTCCTTCCGGTGAGCGAGACCGATCCGC
>DATHEW010000179.1:0-2740 GCA_035318425.1 Candidatus Acidiferrum sp.
TTATACGTGGACGATGATCTTACCATCGCCCGACTGGTGAAGCGCATCTTCGAAAGCAAATATCCGACCTTCGAGATTCTGGTCGCGGCTTCAGCGGCCGATGCAACGGACCAACTCCATCACCTGGCTGGCCAGCACAATTTTCCAAAAGCGCTCGTCACCGACGTGCGGCTGGGCGGGACGAAGGATGGCCCCGCGTTGGTCGAAGATCTCCGCCACGAGTTCCCGAAGCTGCGCATGATCGTGGTGTCGAGTATCCGGGATCCCAAGGACGTACTGCGCGCTCGCACCGCTGGGGCGCACGCGTTCGTCGAGAAGGGCCTCAGCATTCCTGGATTCGTGAACGAGTTGGTGGACCTGATTCAATCCCCGACGGAAATTCTCGGGCGAATGGCCGACGCGCCGCAGCCCCATCAATGATCCTGGCCTGCACTCCGCGCACCGCCACCCAATCGACGCACAATTTTTTCCAAGCCGATTCTGGAGTCGCGCCACGGTTTGGCTAAATTGCCGACGAAACAAACGCTTGTGTATATGCGATTTCTTCATCTTACAGACATCAACGGGAAGCATCATCTCGTGAATCCTCTTCACATCGTCTCCATCGAGGAGACTGATGCGGGCTGCACCGTTCACATGCGCGGACGCGGCGTGCCGCCGATTCTTCTGAACGAGACGGTGGAGTTGATGGGCGATGCGCTCGCCACGTCCGAACTTGATGATGCGCCGGTATCGCGGATTGATCATTGAAGGGAAATGAGGCTTGTCACTGAAGGGTGACCGAGTTTCGATGTGGCGGGCGTATGGATAACGACGCATCAGCATCATCTTCCCCGCCGATTCAGCCGGCGCCGATACCATCGCAAGCTCAGCCGCCGATTGCCTCCGCGGACGATCGCGACGCGCGCAATTGGGCGATGTGGTGTCATCTCAGTGCTCTGTCCGGCTACTTCGTTCCCGGCGGAAACATCCTCGGACCGCTGCTGATCTGGCAGCTCAAGAAGGATCAATTCCCGATCCTGAACGAGCACGGGCGCGAGGCCGTGAACTTTCATCTCTCGATTCTTATTTACCTGATCGGCGGCGGTATCGCGGCATTCGTCGGAACGTTCTTCTGCATCGGATTCCTGCTCTTTCCCGCGCTCGGTGTGATCGCCGTGGCTGCGCTCATCTTTTCGATCATCGCGGGAACGAAGGCCAACGAGGGGATCGTTTATCAATATCCGATGAACCTGCGGCTCATTAAGTAATCACCAAACCCGCAGCTGCCAAATACCTCCGTCTCGACAAGCGCACCGCTCTCGCCGCAACCTCCGCCCGTGAAGTATCGCCGCTTCGGCAAAACGGAATTGCAAATGCCCGTCATCTCCTGCGGCGGCATGCGTTACCAATACAAGTGGCAGGACGTGAATCCGTCCGAAGTGCCGCGCGACAACCAGGAGAACCTCGAAGCCACCATTCACCGCGCGGTCGAACTCGGCATCAACCACATCGAAACCGCGCGTGGCTACGGCTCATCGGAGATGCAGCTTGGGTCAGTCTTGCCGACGTTGCCGCGTGAAAAGTTGATCGTGCAGACAAAGATCGCGCCGTTTGCGAGCGCGGATGAATTTCGCCGCACCTTCGATCAGTCGATGAAATATCTGCGGCTCGATCACGTCGAGTTGCTCTCGCTGCACGGCATCAACAATCGGCAGTTGCTCGATTGGTCGCTGTGCAAAGGCGGTTGCCTGGAAGCCGCGCGGAAGATTCAAGCCGAAGGCCGCGCGCGCCACATCGGTTTCTCCACCCACGCGACTACCGACATCGTCCTCGAAGCCGTGAACTGCGACGGGTTCGATTACATGAACGTCCATTGGTATTTCGTGAACGACTTGAACTGGCCAGCCATTCAGGCAGCGCACGCGCGGGACATGGGCGTCTTCATCATTAGTCCCAATGACAAAGGCGGCAAACTTTACGAGCCGCCGCCGAAGCTGACAAAACTTTGCGCGCCGCTTTCTCCGATTCAGTTTAACGATCTCTACTGCCTGGCGCGAAAGGAAGTTCACACGCTGAGCTGCGGTGCCGCGCGTCCGAGTGATTTCGACGAACACGTCGCCGCGCTGGAACATTACGATCGCATTCAAGAAGTGATCGCGCCGATCGAGAAACGCCTGCGCGACGAGATGACCTTCGCACTCGGCAAAGACTGGTGCGAACGCTGGTTCGAAGGCTTGCCTGAGTACGTGGATGTCCCCGGCGAAATCAACGTGCTCGAAATTCTTCGCCTCTGGACTTACGCGAAGTCCCTCGACCTGATCGCGTGGGGGAAGATGCGCTACAACCTGCTCGGCCAGGCGGACCATTGGTTCCCAGGTGAGAACGCCGCGAAAGTGCGCGAGGTGAACTGGGATAAAATCATATCACGCAGCCCGTTCGCCGATCGTATCCCAGCAATCCTGGAAGAAGCACACCAGATGTTGTTCGAAGCGCCGAAGAAGAGATTGAGCCAGTCGTAGCCCGCTGGACGCACGCCGAGGCGGTGGCGATGTCCATGTTTTTTCGCATCGGCGCGGATTTGGATACACTTCCTACGATGGCCAATTCTCGGCCAAGTAGCCCGATCAGCAAAAAAAGAATTGGAATGAGCGCGTCTGCTTCCTCAAACGACCTGACTTGTTCCCGCTTAAGGCTTCGTGATCCACTTTTGCAGCGAGCTTCCAATCTCTGCACGACGGATGTTAATGCTCCGCCGCTA
>DATHEW010000180.1:0-8497 GCA_035318425.1 Candidatus Acidiferrum sp.
CACTGGTCCATCGATTGTGCCCAACGCCAAGCGCGGCAACGATGGATGAAACGTCATCGCATCGCGCGGCACGTCGCGCGCCAAGAGAATGCGTCGTTCGCGAGCGACTTCCCACACTTCCACCACGGAGCGATTCCCCGCGCCGTCCTGATCGCGCTTCACCAGCAAATGGCGGCCGTCGGCGCTCCAGAGCGTGCGAAAGCAACCTCCTTCGGCCCCAACCGGAAGTGTGGCGATCGTTTTGAAATCAGTTCCCGAAAGAATTTCCGTCGAGCTTTCGCCGCGCGAAACCGCGAGGCGCGTGAATCCGGGATCAAACTGCGCGCATGTCACATCGTCGCCACCCAGCCATTCCTGTTTGAAGCGCACGTCCGGCAAGGCGAAAGCCGCCAGCACCTCGCGGCGAAGCTCCGCCGTGTTGGAGATCGCCGCGGCTCGGCGCAAGGCATCGAGAGCGCGCACACGATGACCGAGTTCACTGCTCCGGACGATGCCCCGCGCATGTTCAAGCAGCGCGGTGAAAAGCTGGCGTTGTGTCTCGTGCTCCGCGACTTCGGCGCGCAGACGGAGGGCGGCTTCGGCATTTGCTCGCTCACGCGCATGACGTTCCTCGCGGTTTGAAAACCACAACGCCACACCGGCGAGTGAAAGACACACGGAGACGATCACGGCGAATCGTTTCAAACGCACGAGATTGCGCTCGATGTAACGCGTTTGGCGCAGACTGTGGCCCGCGAGGAACAGGTTCAACTCCGCCTGCATTTCGGTCGCGGTCGCATAACGTTGCTTCGCTTCCGGCGCGCACGCGCGAGTCATGATTTCGTTCAACTCGAGCAGTGAGTCGTCCGGACGAGTGCAAGGCGAACCACCGGACACCACGGGAAGCAGTTGCGGAAAATCCATTCGGTCGCGGCCCGTCGCGAGTTCGTAGAGGAGCTTGCCCAGCGAATATATGTCTGCCTGCACCGTGCCTGGTCCTTCCGGTGGAATGAAACCTTCCGTGCCGACGAAACTCCGCGAGTCGCCCGCGCCTGCAACCAATCCAATGTCCGCGAGCTTCGGTTGGCCGTTCACGAAGATCACGTTGCTCGGCTTGATGTCGCGATGCACCAGGCCGCGCGCGTGCAAGTGTTGCAGCGCGCTCACAAGGCGGAGCGTCAGTTGCGCGGCGTCAGTGAGCGGCAGTCGTTGGTGCTGTCTAAGTTCGGAGCGCAGCGTGCGCGGGAAGTAATCAGTAACCAGCAGGTCAGTGGATCGAGTAACTGCCGTCGGTTCCGGCACTGTTTCACTGATTACTTTCCCCTCCACCCCGTCCGCCAACTCCATCACGTAATAAAAACATCCCGCTTCGTCATTCCGTCCCACGTGCAGCACCTGCACCAATCCCTCATTCGTGCGCGAGATGGGTTCGTATTTGAGAATGCCGTGAAACTCGCGCTCGTATGGCCGCTCGTCTTCAAATCGCGCGCGATAAACAATCTTCACCGCGCGCAACGTTCCGAGGGCGCTGCGCGCCAGCCACACCTCGCCATATGCGCCGCTGCCGATGCGATGGAGCAAGACGTGATCGGGAATCGTGGGAGGCGTGAATGTTTCTCCTCGTGAATCCATTCCGCCCAATTGCCTTTCCAGCGTGGTGCGCATGGAGCGCTCGGAATCCGTTGCGGGCGCATCGGCCTCTGCATCCGGCAGTTTTGGAGCATCAGGTTTCAAGGAATTCGATTCTGAGTTCGGGCGATCACTAAAAATCTTTCAACCAGGTGCGCGATTTTTCGTGCGGCTCAAGGTAAGGCGCGTCGCTTCCCGCGCGCCTTGCCGGGCCTTGCCCACCAAGGGTGTGCTTTGTCAGGCGTCGCTCTGGTTCAACTCAGTTTCGATCGCCGCCGCCGCCCGCTTGACCGCTGCGCTCATGCGATGCCTGGCCAGATACACCTGCGCGGCATTCAAGCCGAGCATTCTTCCGACTTCGGCCGCCGGCAAGTTTTGCAACACGGCGTAATCGAACACCTGGTAGCTCTTCGGGTTCGCCCGCGCGCGCACCCGCGCCAGCGCGCCTTGAAAAATATTCTCGCGCCATTCCTGTTCCCAGGCGGCTTCGATAGCTGCATCCGGCGGGAGCGCGGGCGAAGCGATCTTCTCCAGACCGTGCCCGGCTTGACCGGAAGCGGCTTCAGATATTGGCAAGGAGCGATACAGTTTCCGCAGATGATCGTGAATCCTCCGTCGCGTAATGAGTAGCAACCACAATTTAAATGAGCCTTTGGCCGGGTCGTAACGGAACTCCGGCATCTTGCGCGCCACGGCGATAACGGTTTCCTGCACCACATCCTGCGCGTCCTCGTCACACAGTCCGCTTTTGCGCGCGACGTTATAAATGAGGCGCCAGTAGGTATCGAAAAACGCGCGCCAACTTATGGCGTCATCCAGGTCGCGCAATCGGCTCAATAAACTTTTGCGCGTGGGCAGGCTGTCGTAGTCGCTCGTGGCGCGAACTTCAGATGGCTGCGGTGTCGCGGGATTCATTTTAACTCCGCAAAAATAGTTACCGAAAGGACGTTCAAATGCACGCGTGCTCCCATTGGACACGCTGGCGAGCAGCGAATCCAGATTGCGGATTCGCGCGCGTTTGTTTCTACTCACCGACTCGATTTGAGAACGACCATGTTCGACTCGCAAAAAATGATCGCCGATAACGTGCGCAGCATCCCGCGCTCGGGCATTCGCGATTTCTTCGACATCGTGCAGGGGATGAAAGACGTCATTTCGTTGGGCGTCGGCGAACCTGATTTCGTCACGCCGTGGCACATTCGCGAAGCAGCCATCTACGCCCTCGAACGCGGAAAGACAAGTTACACGTCGAACCTCGGCTTGCTGAAATTGCGCGAAGCGATTGCGAGGCACATCGCGGAAAAGTTCCGTATCAGTTACGACCCGAAGAACCAGATCATCATCGCCGTCGGTGTCAGTGAGGCGATGGACATCGCGTTCCGCGCCGTGATTAATCCGGGCGATGAAGTGATCTATCACGAGCCGTGTTACGTGAGCTATTCGCCCGGCGTGTCACTCGCGCACGGCGTGCCGGTCGCGGTCTCGTGCAGGCCGGAGAATGGTTTCGCCGTCACTGCTGAAGCCATCGAGAAGGTGATCACGCCGAAGAGCAAAGTGCTCGTGTTGAACTTTCCGACGAACCCGACCGGCGGCACGATGACACGAGAGGAGTTGCTCAAAATCGCGGAAGTCGTGAAGCGCCACAACTTGCTCGTGTTCACGGATGAGATTTATTCCGAGCTTACGTTCGAAGGTGAACACACCAGCATCGCATCGTTGCCAGACATGGCCGAGCGGACTGTTTTTCTGCATGGCTTTTCCAAAGCTTACGCGATGACTGGCTTCCGCATCGGTTACGCGTGCGGCCCCGTGGAGATCATCGAAGCGATGATGAAGATCCATCAATACTCGATGCTCTGCGCCAGCATTATCAGCCAGGAAGCTGCGATCGAAGCGATCGAGAATGGCTGGGGCGACATGCTGGAGATGCGCGAGCAATACAAGCTCCGCCGTAATCTCATCGTGAAAGCGTTCAACGAAATAGGCCTTCCGTGTCATTTGCCGCGCGGCTCGTTCTACGCGTTCCCGTGCATCGAGAGCACCGGCCTCACTTCAAAAGAGTTCGCAGTGAAGTTGCTCGAAGAAGAAAGGGTCGCGTGCGTTCCCGGTGGCGCGTTCGGCGCGAGTGGAGAGGGTTTCGTGCGCGCCTGCTTCGCGACATCGCTCGATCAGATTCAGGTCGCAACCGAACGCATCAGCCGCTTCGTGAAGCGTGTCCGCGACTGAGTCGCTACGGCTCGCCGTATTCGATCCGCTGTCCCTTCGGCGGTTCTGCCGTTGAACTGAGCAGTGTCGCGAAAAGAATCGTCGTCAAAATAACCGCGAGCGTGATGAGACCGATCTGACGGTTCCATTGGCCGCGCCGATGCATGCCGCGTATTGCGCCCCAGATGCTCAACGCGCAGACAATCACCGCGCCCACCTGTTCCAGCACGTAGAACCGATCGCGCTCGCTCACACCGTGAAGCTGGTAAAAGGCGAATAGCGCCAGCGCAGCGCACAGGCTCAGCGCAGCTTCATACGTGAAACGCGTGGTGTGGCGAATGCGGTGGGCGGCGGGGTGCATGGCGCCGAGTGAAGCGCGGGCAGGCACCTTTTGCAAATTCGATTCCAACTCAAGCACGAGAATGCCGTTGACCACCGCGAACGCGATGCCTACGTTCTGCGCCCGTGATCCAGAACAACGATAACCGACTGCTTGGAAACGCACTGCTGCTTGGCAGCGCGGCAGTCGGGTTCTGATTCACATACCGGATTTCAGAAACCTCACTGCCGATAAGGCGGTGGGGTTTTTTGTTGCCCGCAACCCCAGCGCCTTTGTTTAACACGAAGGCGACAGGAAACACGAAACAGTCATGTTGAAGAACCCGAGCTCGAAGTATCGCGCGTTCCCGCCGGTGGATTTGCCCACGCGGCAATGGCCGAACCGCACATTGAAGCACGCGCCCATCTGGTGCAGCGTGGACCTGCGCGATGGCAACCAGGCGCTCGCGGTGCCGATGAACGTCTCGCAAAAGCTGGACCTGTTTCAGGCGCTCGTGAATTGCGGGTTCAAGCAGATCGAGGTCGGTTTTCCTTCCGCGTCGAACACCGAGTTCGCGTTCAACCGTTTACTCATCGAGAAGAACCACATTCCCGAAGACGTCACGATTCAGGTGCTCGTGCAGGCGCGCGAGGACTTGATCGAGAAGACGGTGCAGTCGCTCATCGGCGCGAAGCGCGTGATCATTCACCTCTACAACTCCACGTCGCCGGCGCAGCGCCGCGTGGTGTTCGGCAAGTCGACAAAGGAGGTCAAAGCCATCGCCGTCCAGGGCGCGCAATGGATCAAGGACCGGTTGCACCGGCTCAAAGGCACGGACGTGATGTTGCAGTACTCGCCGGAAAGTTTCTCCGCGACGGAAGTCGAGTTTGCGAAAGAAATTTCTGGGGCGGTGATGGATGTGTGGCAGCCCACGCCCGAGCGGAAGATGATTCTCAATCTTCCAGATACGGTCGAAGTCGCGATGCCGAATGTTTACGCCGACCAGATCGAATGGATCTGCACCAACATCAAGAAGCGCGACTCACTCATCGTGAGTTTGCACACGCACAACGACCGCGGGACGGGCATTGCCGCGACGGAGCTTGGTTTACTCGCGGGTGCCGATCGAGTGGAAGGAACTCTGTTCGGCAATGGCGAACGCACCGGAAATTTGGACGTGGTTGCCGTGGCCTTGAATTTCTACATGCACGGCATCGATCCCAAGCTCGATTTGTCGAACCTCAATTCGCTCATCGAAATTTACGAACGCTGCACTGGCATGACCGTGCCGCCGCGCCAGCCGTACGCGGGCGAACTGGTGTTCACCGCGTTCAGTGGCTCGCATCAGGACGCGATCAAGAAAGGTTTGGCGGAGTGGTCAACCATGACATCCATCTGCCGCACCGAACCGGTTCAGGCGATCAAGAAGGGATTGGCCGAACGGGAGACTGGCGCGCAGAAATTCTGGGACGTGCCTTATCTTACGATCGATCCCGCAGACATCGGCCGAGAGTACCGCGAAGTGATCCGCGTGAATTCGCAGTCAGGCAAAGGCGGCGTGGCGTACTTGCTCGAGAGCGAATTCGGCATCGCGCTGCCGAAGGACATGCAACGCGAGTTCGGCCCGATCGCGAACGACCTTGTCGACTCACTCGGCCGCGAAGTCACTGCGACTGAGTTGAAGGCGATGTTCTGGAAGGAATACGTGGATCGTCAGTCGCCAAGGCGTATCGTAAACTTTACCACCTACAGCAAAAACGGGCAGGTCAACTGCCAGGGGACGTTGTATTACAACGAAGTTCAAACTGGGATTAACGGTTCCGGCAATGGCCCTTTGGCTGCGCTGGTTCACGGCCTTTGCAACTCCGGCCTTTCGGTTATTCCGCGTTTCGAAATCACCAACTACAGCGAGCACGCTATGAGTTCGGGTGAGGAAGCTACAGCGATCTCCTACATCCAAATTAAGACCGCCGATGGCAAGTCGCGCTGGGGCGCGGGTGTGGATACGAACATCGAACTTGCATCAGTGAAAGCCGTGTTAAGCGCGCTGAATCGGTTGTGAGCAGGACGAGCCACTGTCCAGACGACTAAAGTTTGTATTCGCGTTCAGTCTGTTTCTGACTGAAAAGAAAATAGCAAATGAGCCTATGAGTATCCCCACACGAGCAGGCGGTCTGCAGCTATCTCGCGCGAGCAAAAGCGATGTTGCCCTGCGCTTGCCACCGCAATCCAAAGGGGCAAAACGCAAAGGCCGCAGCTCATCCTTGAATGCGGAGCAGGTCTTAGGCAAAGTTTTGCCCATGAAGTCAATTTCCGTCCCCATCGGCAAGGCCCGGACGAATCTTTGCGACCTGGTGGAGCAAGCGAAGGCCGGAGTGCAAGTCACGATCACCACGCACGGGCGTCCGGCGGCAGTGCTGGGACCGGTGCCCGCACCCTCGGCTCCGTGGCGCGTGGAAAAAGCCGACGACCCGTCGCGCTACGGTGATTTGCAGAAGCCAGTGCTGGAGCCGTGGCCATGAGGGTGCTGGCCGATACCAACTTGTTCATCAAGTTCAGCCGTCGGTTGCCTTTGCCCAAAGCCGTGGAGCAAACGCTGGCTGATCCCAAGACTGAACGATGCCTTTCGCCTGTGTCCGTCATTGAATTGTTTCGCCTTTGGCAAAACGGGCAGGTGCCGGACAATCCCGACACCTGGCTCGATCTGGCGCTGCCTTCCTGGCGGGTGCTGCCCGTGACCGCCGCCATCGCGCGCCAGTCGGTCCTGTTCGACTGGAGCCACAAAGACTCGGCGGATCGGCTGCTGGCTGCCACTGCTTATGTGGAGGACGTGGAGCTGTGGCATACAGACGTGACTTTGAAAAAGTTGCGCGGTTTTCCGGGGCGTTATTTCGTCAACGTGACGGCCTGATTCGGCAGACGCGTTCGCCACGAACATGTGCGGCAAGTTGCAGGCCGAGGTCATCGTGCTCGAACAGAACGGCACGTCCGACTGGAACGCAGGCAAGATAAAATATCAACGCCGTGTGGGGCGACATTGATCTCAACGGCTCGACACTTTCTGAGTCAGTTGCTAAACCCTCTTCATGCAACTGTTCCCAAACTTTCGGCGTGTTCTCGCTACGCTCTTGATCACTGCGCTGCCTGCCTTCGCCGCTGACTCGATCATCACTCCTGGCGCGAAGTTGGAGAAACTGTGCGATGGCTTCTCTTTCACCGAAGGTCCTGCCGCCGACAAGAACGGAAACGTCTTCTTCACCGACCAGCCCAACGATCGCATCGTGAAGTGGGACGCCGAGACGCGCCAATGTTCGGATTGGTTGAAGCCTTCGGGCCGCTCGAACGGCACTTTTTTCGATAAGGACGGCAACCTGATCACGTGCGCGGACGCGCAGAACGAGCTGTGGTCCATCTCGCCAGACAAGAAAGTCACAGTGCTGGTGAAGGATTTCGGCGGAAAACTGCTCAATGGCCCGAACGATCTTTGGATTCGAACTGACGGCGGCATCTACTTCACAGACCCGCACTACAAACGCAATTACTGGAAACGCGATCCGGCGATGCAGCAGGACGGCCAACACGTTTACTTCATGGCGGCGGATCGAAAGAACGTGAAATGTGTGGCGACGAATCTTAATCGACCGAACGGCATCATCGGCACGCCGAACGGCAAGACGCTTTATGTCGCAGATATTGGTGCGGACCGAACATACGCCTACGACATCAGCGCAGACGGTTCGCTGACGACGAAGCGCCTGTTCTGCTATCTTGGTTCCGATGGCATGACGCTCGACAACGAAGGAAACGTTTACCTCACCGGCCGCGGCGTCACGGTCTTCGACAAGACCGGGAAACAGATCGAAAACATCCCCGTGCCTGAAGGCTGGACGGCGAACGTCACCTTCGGCGGCAAAGACCGCGACCTGCTCTTCATTACGGCGAGCAAAAGCGCTTACGGATTGAAGACGCGGGTAAAGGGGGCGAGATAGCCTTCACGGTTCGTTCCCTTCAAGGGCGGATCAGTCGATAGAACCCGTTGCTCGCGGAGGTGCTCACGAGAATGGATTTTACCGTTTCGTCCTCCGAAACCGGTTCAGGTGCTGCACTCCAATTCGTCGAGATCAGGTTTGTGTTCCGTTGCAATGTCCAGCCGGTCCACGCCGATGGCCACGAAACCGACACCGTGTTTGTCTCCGTTTTCGATACGGTCAACGATGGGCGCAAATCGAAGATGTAAGCGGCACCTGCCGGATCGGTGTTGCGGGCTCCGATCAACACACGGTCTGTCGTGACGGCGGCCATGGCCGTGGCGAACAGATCGGAATTAGTCGAGGGGTTTGGAATTTTCAGGAGCAGTGTCCTGTT
>DATHEW010000181.1:0-4893 GCA_035318425.1 Candidatus Acidiferrum sp.
TGTTCGTGCGGAGCTTGATGTCCGCGAGTCTATGCGAGGGCGACGCCAGCAACACCGCGCTGTGATCGTGTTCGCTTGTCGAAGCGCCGCCAGTCGTGATGGTCCAGCCTTCGGTGGTTTGGTTGATCGACTGCACGGACGAACGCAGCCGCACGCACTCGTTCAGCTCTTTGTGCAGCGTGTCGGTGAGCTGTTGCAGCCCATCGTTAAAGGACAACTTCGGCGCGCTTTGCTTCGAGACTTCCTTCCGCTTCTTCCGTTCGCGCGCACCGAGGAATTGACCGAGGATCAACGATCCGTAGCGTTGCTCAATCCCGTGCAATTTCGGAAACGCCTGCTTCACCGAGAGCTTCATCGGATCGCCAGCGTAAACGCCCGCGACGAATGGATTGATCGCGTAATCGAGGAACTCCTGACCAAGCCGGCGCAGAACGAACTGACCCAGGCTCTCTTCCACATCCACTGGTGAACGGCGAATGAACGGCTCAGCAAACAAGCGCGCCTTCGCGCCCGCCGAAAATAGTTTTGTGCCGAAGAATTGTCCCGGCGAACCCGGCAGTTCAACCGACTCGCCGCCGCGCACGAGAAAACGCTTCTCCGCGCGAGGATCGGAGTAGAGTCGCGCTGATTCGAGGTTCAAGTCGCGCACGAGGTCTTTGATCAGCGGCGAGGTTTCGAGCAGGCTGTTCGGCCCGCACTCCGCGAGAAAGCCATCGCGCTTCACGGTCTGGATCACGCCGCCGACGCGATCGCCGGCTTCGTAAACCGTGACTGGAATCCCACGCTGTTTCAGCCGAAAGGCCGCAGTCAACCCGGTGATTCCACCGCCAATGATGGCAACTGAGGTCATGGGGAAAATGACGAATGACAAATGACGAATGACAAATGAATGTCGAAAACCGAAATCCCAATCACCACGGTCGTACTTCGACCTTGGGTCTTAGGGCTTCCTTCGACATTCGGCATTCGGCATTCGGCATTCATACTTACACCGTCCTTACACCGTCCGCGAAAACCGCCGCTCGCCCTCTTTGGGCAAATACTCATCAAACCGCATCGCAATGTTGCGGATAAAGAGGCGGCCCGTCGTCGTGACTTCGATGCCGAGCGGCGTGCGCTTGAGCAAACCGTCGCCTTCGAGATCGCTCAGTGAATCCAGTTCGCGCGCGAAATGTTCCTCGAAGTTGATGCCGAGCCGTTGTGACATCTGTTGGAAATCGAGTTCCAGATCGCACATCAATCGCATGATCGTCGTGCGGCGAATCTTGTCCTCCTCCGTCACGATGTAACCGCGCGCGACCGGCACCTTGCCCGCGTCGAGCGTGGCGTAGTAGATCGGCACTTCCTTGATGTTCTGCCAATACGCGTTCTCCGTCTGCGAAATCGCTGACATGCCGAACGAGTAAATGTCCGCGTGCCCGCGCGTGCTGTAGCCTTGGAAATTGCGGTGCAACGATTTGTTCCGCTGCGCGATCGTCAGTTCGTCCGTCGGCTTCGCGAAGTGATCCATGCCGATGTAAACGTAGCGTTCGTCCGTCGTGAGCTTCTCGGTCGTGAGCTTCAGGATTTCGAGCTTCTGCTCAGCCGTAGGCAACGCTTGCTCCAAAATCTTCTGCGATGGTTTCAGCCACGGCACATGCGCGTAGCTGAAAATGGCGAGTCGGTCGGGATTAATTTCCAAAATCTGGTTCAACGTGTTCTCAAACGTCGCGACGGTCTGAAATGGCAAGCCGTAGATCAGGTCAATGTTCAGTGAAGTGAAGCCGAGTTCGCGCGCCCAACGAATCGTTTGCTCCGTCATCTCGCGCGGCTGAATGCGGTGGATGGCCTTCTGAACTTTCTCATCGAAGTCCTGTACGCCGAGCGAGCCGCGATTGAACCCCGCCTCTTTCAACGCCACGAGGTGTTCGCGCGTGAGACGACGGGGATCGATCTCACATCCCGCCTCCACGTCGTGAGCGATGGTAAAATGCTCACGAATGATCGCGCCGAGTTCGCGCAGTTCGTCAGGCTGGAAAAACGTGGGCGTGCCACCGCCGAGATGGATCTGCGTGACCTTGCGCTTCGGATTGATCATCGAAGCCATCTGCTTCAATTCCTTGCGCAGATAATTCAGATACTCGCGGCTCTCGCTGTGTTTCGTCGTGATGACCGTCGTGCAGCCGCAAAACCAACAGAGCGTCTCGCAAAACGGCAGGTGAAAATAGAGCGACAGGTCGCGCTCGGTCTTGTTGTTCGCGATGACTTCGTCGGCGAGCTGCGGCCATTTCACCGCGTCGCTGAATTTCGTCGCAGGCGGATACGACGTGTAGCGAGGGCCGGCCACGTTGTACTTCTGCACCAACGGAATATCGACGTTCAGTTTGCTCATGAGAAATTCCGAACAGTGTTCACCACCGCGCCGATGTTTTCCAGCGACGCATCCGGCGGCACACCATGACCAAGATTGAAAATGTAGCCGGGCCGTCCGCGCATTGTTTCGAGCGTCTGTCGCGTGCGCACCTCTGCCTCGAACGGCGTCAGATGTACCAATGAGTCCGGCGCGAGGTTTCCCTGCACGGCGATGTCGCCGGGAAGCGCGCGTCGCACGAGGCCCAAATCCATCGCGTGATCGATGCCCAACACTTGCGCGCCGAGATCGAAGAGCGTTTCCCAATCACGCACACCTTTCGCGAAGGCGATCACCGGCACCTTGTTGTCGAGCCCCGCGATGATCTCGCGAATCCATTTGCCCGACGCCGCCTCGAATTCGCCGTAAGGCACTTCCGATCCGAGCGTGTCAAAGATCTGCACCGCGTCCACACCCGCTGCGATCTGCGCCTGGAGAAACTTCGTCACGCCGATCGTGAGCTTCTCCATCAACGCATCGAACAAGGCGCGATCCTTGTCGAACAATCGCATCGCCTTCGTGAGCCGCTTCGATGAACCGCCTTCCAACATGAAATTCGCCAGCGTCCATGGTGACCCCGCGAACCCGATGAGCGCCGTCTTTCCGCTCAACTCGCGCTTGATCAACTTGAGCGCGTCTGTCGCATAGCTGAGTTTATCGGTCACTGCGTCCGTCGAGAGACGATTCACATCAGCGCGCGTGCGGACTTTGAAATCCATTTCGATCCCGCCCGTCTCGCGGAACCGATACGCCTGCCCCATCGCTTCCGGCACCACCAGGATGTCGCTGAACAAAATCGCCGCGTCGAAACCGAACCGCCGAATGGGCTGAAGCGTCACTTCGGTCGCGAGATCCGGCGTGCGCACGAGTTCGAGGAATGAATACGTCTCCTTCAGCTTGCGATACTCGGGAAGGCAACGGCCGGCTTGCCGCATCATCCAGATCGGCGGGCGATCGACAGGCCGGCAATGACACGCGTCGACGAAGCGGTTGCGGTCATTGCCAACAACAGGCGTGGGCGCTTGTTGGACTACGACAGGCCAAGGGGCCTGTCTCACTACCGCGGCGCGTTTCGGCGCTTTCGCTCTGGTGCTCTTGGAAGTTGCCATTAATGCCATAAGCCGTGCGATCACCATGCTGTCATGTTAACGCCTCGGCTCACCGGGAATTGTCACGCTCGGGACGATTTTTGACCAGCCCCGAAGTAGCGAGGTCAGTCATCGTGCGAACGCTGCACAGATCGTCGCGCCGTGCCGGACGCACGCGCGGAGTGTGCAGCTTGCCGCGAGAACAGGCGACGAAAGGTGACTGTGTGGCGGATGCGTTTGTGGCACGCCCAGCGCTGCGTGATGAACATGAACAAAGGCAAACCTAGCGGCTTCAAAGCTGACACCAAGAAAGATGCGGGCGCGAGGTCCTCGTCACGGGAACGCTCAGGCCAGGCTGGAGCCGGTCCCGAATGGACTGAGGCGAAAAAACAGAGAGAAGAACTCGTGCATGCAGGCGGCGAAACCCATCCGGAACACAATGCGGGTGGCCCGGACCATCACGGCGGCGATCCGCACGAAGACAGAAATCCCTAGCCGCCGGGTAACAAGATCTCACGCGGCAATCGGCCGATGAACTCAGCGGGCAATCGTTGGTCTACCGATTCTTCCACCGGTTTCGCGCGTTCAACATGGCCGTCGGCGAACGCCACGTTTGCTCGGCGCTGATGGCGGAAATGCGCGTTCGGATAGCTCCAAGGCGACTCGGCGTAATCGATGTAGTACCACTCCTCCACCATCGGGTTCTCAGGTGTGGCGGGGGCTTGGAAATCATTGATCTGCGCTGCGTCGGCGAAGAGAGCCGTGCGGCTGGTGTCACGAAGTTGTTGGATTAAAAATGGCGGACGACCGTTGGTCGAAGCGATGTGAAGATTGTAACCATATCCGTAAGCCGCGCCATTTGCCTTCAGCTTAAAGCGCGCGGCGGTGTAGTTCAGCGACGGGCAGATTTCGACGCCTCGACCGAGCAGATAGGGATAGAGCACGCCATACGTCGCATCAAAGGAGCGTTCACCTTCCGCTCCGTTCTCCAGCCAGCCGAACCAATACACGACGCCGCCATTGGTCGCGTAGTTGTTGTAGGCGAAGGTGCGTCCCTCGTTGTCATCGAAGTACATCTGCGCGGCCAGCCCGAGTTGGCGCAGGTTGCTGACGCACTTGATGCGATGCGCCGTCTGCTTGCTCCCGCTCAGCGCGGGCAAAAGCAGCGCGGCAAGAATAGCGATGACTGCGATCACCACGAGCAACTCCACCAACGTGAATGCGCTGGTCCGCGACCGTGCCGCCTGTTCTTGCGCGCCGATCGCGCGGCGCAAACATTCGGGGCACAAACAATCGCAACCCGCATCGACATCGCGAAGCCGCGGAAGTTCCATGCACCAACAACGCGTGGCTGCGGTGTCGGCGTGACAGTCGAAACGCGCGTCGCACCGCGGGCAGACCTTGGGCGCCGGAGTG
>DATHEW010000182.1:0-2969 GCA_035318425.1 Candidatus Acidiferrum sp.
CATTCGTGACAGTGTCACACACGCCGCTCGCTTCCACGGAATACCGGCCAGCATTCGCAATCGAGAGCACCGGCACGATCAAGTAGCGGTTTGTTTCGCCAGGAATTACGACGCCGTCTTTGCGCCAAATGATGTCCGACGGCAGCGTTTCGCCGAACGTCGTGGTGAAGATGGCGATATCACCCACGCAATGAATTTGATCATTGATGGGCGTGGCAGTGACCGGATCAGTCACCGTGAGATTCGCCGCGTTCGTGATCGCGCAGCACATATTGTAAATCTCGACCGTGTATTCGCCAGCCTCACCGAAACCGGCGACGGGAATAATCAGCGACGAGTTGGTAGCGCCCTGAATGAGCGCGCCGTCCTTGCGCCAAACAAAACTGAATGGCTCATCGCCGCTGGGCGCACTTTGGAAAGATGCGCCGTTGCCCACACAAACGGCCTGCGACTGAATCTCGCCACCCGTCAGAAGCTGTTGCACCGCCAATGTGGCGGAGCGGGTCACCATGCCGCAGTCGCTTCTTACTTCCACCGAATAAGTTCCGGCATCGGCGAGAACCGTGTTCGAGAACGTCAGGGTGGCGTTCGTTTCGCCGCCGAGCGTGAGACCATTTTTACGCCATTGGTAACGGAGCAACTCGCAGCCCTGGGCCGTGATGGTGAACGAGGCAGTTTCTCCGGCGCAAACGGTTTGATTCGTGGGGCCATCCACCACGAGGTTGGTGGAGGTGCGGCAAAGCAACGCCGCTATGATATAAAACAGATCAGTGAATTGCGACGAATTCGTGGCGAAGAAAAACGTGTCACTCGCCGAAGCCACGCTCGACATCAATAGCGGGTCAGACTCACCCACCGCAATGGTGAAGACGAGCATCCCCGCGTTCTTCGCGAGCGTGGCGTTGTAGAGGACGTTGCTCGTGCTGTCCTCCGCGCTGTGCGGCAAGCCATCGGACAACAATACGATCACGGGGAGCGCGTATGGATTGTGCCGGGACGAGAGCAATTCATTCCGCGCCATCTTCAGGCCAAGGCTGATGGTCGTCCCCCGTTCGGGCTCAGGCAACGTCGCGACAGCTTGCTCGAGCGAAGTCGCGTCGTTGGTCAGAATGTGATCCAGCGTGGCGGCAATATTGTACGAAACGAGGCCGGCCTGGTCGCCTTGGCCGAGGTGAAGATCGCGGATGAGGTTGGTGGAAGCCGTCCGTGCATCGACATACGCCTGACCAAGCATCGAGCCGGAGCGATCGATGACGAGCATCACGTCGAGGCTCGGAGAGCACGAAATGACCGTAAGCGTCGCTGTGCGCGTCGTGCTGCCACACGGCGCAGTGACGACGACGCTGTAAGGTCCAGAATCGTTCAGGGCCAGATTCGTGAGGAGCAGGCTGAAGTTGGTTTCGCCTGGGATCAGTGCCTCGTTCCTGAACCACGCGTAAGTGAAAGGCCCGGGACCGGTTGGCTCGGTACTGAACAAGGCATTCGCCATCACACCACGCGTGAGATTGGTCAGCGGTGTCGTGACGACGCAATCGCTCGCCACTGTGAACACAGGCAGTGTGACGAAATTGGTGGCGGTCTTGTACAGGTACAACGACCACAAACCCTCGTTGTTGGTTGTGAAGCCGCTGCAATTTCCGCTGTCGTAGTTCCCCGACTGATTCCATGTGTGCGGTGCGGACGACGATGGCGGATACGTGAGGAATGTTGCGTTGGTCGCGGGCAACAAACCTTTCGCGCTGCTGTCAGGCCGATCAGACTGGGCGGTGTTCTCACAACTGATCGATCCATTCGGTTTGATCCATGTCGTGTTCCAGTTCGCCTGGTTGGGCGGCAATCCAAAGATCCGGAGCGACGCGGCCTGACCAGGCAGAAAACGATTGGTCGGCGAAAAGCCTTGGAACACTTCCGCGCGCACCACGTAGAAATTCATGATCCTGATGGTTGCCTGGGAGCTGCCGCAGTTCGCGTACTGTTCGACCCGGAAAATGTAGGGACCGTTGGTGGACGGCACATCGCCGACTTGCACGGTGTAGCTGTTGTCACCGGAAGCGAAGTTGGTGCGGCATGGGGATTGGAACACCACGGCGCCGGACGGGTTGAACACCGCCACACGGTAGGTTTTGCCCGCATCGATCTGGGCGGTTGGCACCACCTTATCGCCGGCGGTGAATACGTAATTCTCAAGGCCGTTTGTTGCGCCCTGATGCAATGACGTGAATGAAAACGCAGAGGCGCTTGCTGCAAGAGCAAGCCAAACTGCGAAACCAGCAAGGAAGAGTGCCCTGCTGCGTTGTCGCCCGTGTGCGTGTGTCCAGTCCATGAAACGGCCTCTGTGTTTATATGGATTCGCCTTCCCACCGAGTAGGCGGGTTTCCGCGATGACATTTCTCCGGGAAAGCATTACCGGGCATCGCTGTTTCCACTGAAGCGCCGTTGCGGGGTGAATTTCCGCCGGGCGATTGACGCTCCTGAGAACTTCTGTGACGCTTCGCCGGCAGTATGGAAATCAAGAAGGCGGTCATCACCGCCGCCGGCAAGAATCAACGCACGCTGCCATTGCAAACACTCGTGGACCGCGACGGTGTCACGAAGTCAGCGCTGCGCATCATCATCGAGGAAATCCTACAGGCGGGCGTGGACGAGATTTGCGTTGTCATTTCCCCGGGGGATCAAAGCGCATTCACCGCCGCGGCGGATGCGCACGCCAAGCGAATCCATTTCGTCGAGCAACGCGAGCCGCGCGGCTACGGGCACGCGGTGTTGTCTTCCAGGGATTTCGTGGGCGAAAGCCCGTTCCTGCTGCTGGTCGGCGATCATCTCTATGTCAGTCGCACGCAGAAACGTTGCGCGCAGCAACTCGTCGAAATCGCGCGCGCCGAAAAATGCGCGGTCTCGGCAGTCCAATCCACGCACGAGAGCAAGCTGCCATTTTACGGCGCCATCGGCGGGAGGCTCGTTCCCGCGGC
>DATHEW010000183.1:0-2116 GCA_035318425.1 Candidatus Acidiferrum sp.
TCAGGAAGTGGAACTGATCATCAATCGACCGAATCAGCCGCCGCTTACGGTCCGCCTCAAGCTGTCTTCATAAACGCGGTGCGTCACGCAAGGTTCGCAAAGAGACGCCATTCAGCCTGGGGCCGCGACAAGGACGGCATGCACGTGCCTCTTCTCTCAACGAGAAACATCCGCAGACTGCGCAGAACGGAAGTTCTGATTTCTGATCTGTGAAATCTGCGGATCGCTTCCGAATGCGGAATTGCCGCCGGTTTTACCGCTTTTCCGCGAATGCGATCGGCGCGCTCGAATTCAAGCTGCCACGACGATAGCCGGCGAGATCAAGCGTCACGTGCGCATAGCCTGCTTGCTTGATTTCCTCAGCCACACGCAAGAACACTCCGTCCTCCAAAAGCCGTGGCATCTCGTGCGCGCCGATTTCGATGCGGGCCAGATGCTGCACGCTGTTATCGAACGCACCGCGCAATTCATGGTGACGCACGCGCACATCGTGAAAGCCAAGATCACGCAGAACATTCTCTGCCAATTCGATCATGCGCAGCTTCTCCGGCGTGACCCGTTCGCCGTAGGGAATGCGTGAACTGAGACATGCCATCTGCGGCTTGTCCGCGGTGGGCAATCCAAGCCGGGCCGAGAGTTCGCGAATCTCTGCTTTCGTCAGGCCAACTTCCTTAAGCGGCGCGCGGACCTGAAATTCTTTTGCCGCCGTCGCGCCAGGTCGATGATCGCCGATGTCGCTGGCGTTCTCACCGTAAACGATGACCGCGAATTTCTCTGCGCGCGCGATCGGTTCAAGTTCCGTGAAGAGCTCGTGCTTGCAGAAATAGCAGCGGTTCGTCGGATTGGAGAGATACGATTCGTTGTCGAACTCAGCCGTTTTCACCACGCGCACGGGAATCCCAAACTGTTCTGCGATCTCCAGAGCTTCTTCCAACTCGCGCCGTGGCAGACTCGGCGAATCCGCTATCACGGCCAATGACTTGTCGCCCAGAACATCACGGGCCACGCGCGCAAGAAACACCGAGTCCACGCCGCCCGAATAGGCAACGATGCATGAGCCGTACGAGCGGATGAGAGCGCGCAATTGATCGAGCTTTTCCACGGTGCGCAACGTGCCATCGCGCACGGTTGAACGCCAGATGCAATGTGCTCAACCCTTGCGATGATCGGATGCGTCGAGAGCGTCACTTGACCTCGTATGGACGCGCGGCTAACGATGCGCGCATGAAATTGATGTGGAAGGAGCACGAGGAAATCGCCTGGGCATTGGCCGACAAATTTCCCGACCAGGACCCGCTCAAGCTCAGCTTTCCCAAGCTGCACAAAATGGTGACCGAGCTCGATGACTTCGGCGACAAACCGGAAGGCTCGAACGAGAAAGTTTTGGAAAACATTCAGATGGCGTGGCTAGAGGAAAAGAAATGACGAATGAGTAATGACCAACCAGGAGTCACATGACCAAGACCATCATCAAACCAGCAGCGTCCCCTGCTCCAGTCGGTCCTTACAACCACGCGGTGCGCGTCGCTGATCTGCTGTTTTGTTCCGGCCAGATTCCGCTGAACGCCGACGGATCGCTCGTCAGCGGCGATATTCGCGCCCAGACGGAGCAGGTGTTGGAGAACGTGAAGGCCATTCTTGCGGACCAACAGTTGACGTTTGAGAACGTCGTGAAGTCCACGGTGTTCCTGACCGACCTCGGTGACTTCGCGCCGATGAACGAAATGTACGCGCGCTACTTCGCAGCGAATCAACCAGCGCGTTCCACCATCCAGGTCGCCGCCTTGCCGCGTGGTGCGAACGTCGAGATTGAAGTCATTGCGCACTACTGAGGGCGCGCGAAATTTCCGACCGGGCTTGGCAGCGAAAAATTGACTGGGCATGATCGACTCATGCTCAACGTCCTTGTCGGATTGGGAATTGGCGTAGCGCTCGGCGTCATTATTGGATGGCTCCTCGCCGCGCGCCGCAGCTCATCCACGGTGGCCGGCACGCCGGGCGCAAATTCTTTCCAACCGCTCCTCGATGAGTTGCGCCAGCAACTCAGTGCGCGCGAGGCCGTGTTGGCGCAGGTTCAATCCGACCTTGCCACAACCAAATCAATTCTCGCCGCGGC
>DATHEW010000184.1:0-4202 GCA_035318425.1 Candidatus Acidiferrum sp.
GGTTGCCGAAGAATGGATTCCCTTCCGCGAACGCCATGCTGTAGCCGTACACCATCCAGAGGAACGAAATGAATGCCATGAGGAACAGGCTCTGCATCATGGTGGCCAGCACGTTCTTCTGCCGCACGAGCCCTCCGTAAAAGAGAATCAAACCGGGCGCAGTCATCATCAGCACGAGCGCCGAACTGGTGAGAAGCCACGCGTTGTCGCCGGAGTTAATATTCGGCTGAGCGGCTTCGATACGCGCGACGCGTTCTTCCAACGAGAGCGATTTCAGCTCCGCCGCGGAAGTGAGCGCAGCTCCGGCGACGAATAAAAACAGCACGGCTGTGACAAAAGAAATGCGTTTCATGCTTCCCATGAGTGCGGTTGTTAGACCAGACCGGGAAATTCGTGTCAACGCGGGGTGCCCGGCGCACAAAGGCACTTGGCCCCAATTGACAGTTCGCGCACTCGCCGCAACGTTGTTGCCAGCAAGGAGGGAACTCAGGGACATGAAAGCACTGCATCATCGCGCTCTCGCGCTCACCGTTCTGTTGATCTTGAGTTGCGGAACAGCCGTCGCCCAGACCAGCCCGTGGCTGACCCATGACGCTTCGTGGCGCATCGAAGGTCGGGAACTGATCATCGACATTGCGTACGTTGCGAATCCTACGGCCGAAGAGAGTGGCCCGCTCTTCCTCAGCATCTACGCGCAGCCCGGGATCGTTTACGACGGCGGCGCGCCGGGGCAACTGCTCGGGCGCGCGCCGATCGAGAGCATTGCTGCGAATGGCCGTGTAGACAATCTCAGCTTGCGGACTCGCGTTCGTGCGCCGCGGCCCGGCCTAAAATTCACCGCGCTGATGCTGGAACGTCAGAACGGAAAAAAATTCACCATCGTGGACTGGGTCGCCTTCACGTCGCTCTACGCCTTTCCTCGTAAGCAAGCCGGCGGCGTGGGCAGCCTCGATTCAGTCATCGGCGTCGGTGACATCAGTGTGACTGGTGGCGGATTTACACTGGTAGGACGACGCGCACAGTTCTCGATCGAACGATTGCAAAACCAGCGTGAACTCAACCTCACCGGCACCTTGCGCCTCGCGTTCTATGCGACCAGCGAGCCATACCTCGGCGGCTTCCCGGATGGAAAACTCGTCGCGTCACGTGTTCTTGGCCAACTCGCACCAGGGGACTTTTTTCGCAATCTCGGTGCGACGTTGCCATTGAAAGCACCGCGCCCACGAGGCGAGTATTACATCTCGATGTTCGTGGAGGAGGAGCAGGAAGACGGCTTTGTGCCGATGGTGTTCATCAGTGAAACGGGACCGCAGCGCTTCTGAACTGCAAGCGACGATGCACGTCGCGTGATCTCACAGCCGCGGCGTCGGCGGCTTGATTGGCGCTTGAAACGAATTCGCTCCGCGCGTCTTCAGCTTGCGCTTAAAGACCTTGTCGCTCGCGCACGCATACAGTTCGTCGAACTCCGCCCCGCCCAACACCACGCTCGCGAGCCATTTGTCGTGCGGACGCGCAATGATCCCATTCACGCGTCCAGGTTGATCGCAGAACTGCACGCCAATAGCCGTCGCCACGTAAAGTATTCCGTTGGTATCCATGCACATGCCGTCAGCGGCGCTCATCTCCACGGCGTCGGGTTGATGTAAATGGTGATACGCCTGCTTGTTCGTCAGCGTGCCGTCGGGCTGCACGGTGTAAGACCAGACGAACTGACCGCGCATGTCCGCCACGAGCAAGTGCGATTGATCGGGCGTGAGTCGCACGCCATTGGGAAATTGCGGTCCCCCGCTCCGCTCGCTCACATCGACCATGCGCTTGTCGCCATTCTTTGAGACGAGCCACACACGGCGATTCTCCGGGTCAGTCGCGTAAATGTTTCCGTTGTTGGCGATGCAAAGATCATTCAGTCCCACGCGCAATCCCCCCGTGAACTCGGCAAACACACTCGATTTGCCGGCTTCGTCGAACGCGAGAATTTTATTTCGCGCCGCTGCGTAGAGTTTTCCATCCGGCCCCAACATCAGCCCATTCGCATTTCCGGTATCTTCGGCAAACAGCGACACCTTGCCATCAAGCGCGATCTTGTGGATGCGGCCCTTTGGGATGTCCGTGAAGAAAACTTCGCCGCGTGCATTCACCGCCGGGCCTTCGGTGAAGCCGTGACCTTCGCTCACCAATTCCCAATCGCCCGCCAGCAACGCCACGATCGGTTGCCGCGACTTCTTCTCCGCATTCGCAACGATCGGCTGAGGGTAATCGCGCCAGAGCCAGCGCAACGCTTCGGGAAACACTTGGGTGGATTGCTTGCTGTCGTGCGCGCCTTCGCCCCACGCGTGATTCACGTCGTAGCCGGAGAACTGGAATGCGCGTTCCATCATCTGATTCGCGATCCACCAGTCACCGCCATAAATGTTCAAATCATTCTCACCGTCCTGGAGAAATATCCGGATCGGTTTCGGCTCGGTCTTGCGGATCAGCGTGGGATAAACATCTCCACCACGCAGCCCCACGTAGGTGCCGATACTGCTGAACACACGGCTAAAACGATCCGGACGCTCCCACGCCGCGGTGAACGCCGCAATTGCACCACTGCTCGCGCCTCCGATGGAGCCATCCACAGAGTTCGTTGAAAGCTTGATCCCATATTTCTGTTCCAAGAAGGGGAACACTTCGTTGATGAGCAATCGCGCGTAGCCATCGCCGAGGCCATCGTACTCGAAGCTGCGATTGAATCGCGGCACCACGTTCGTGCTGCCTGTCCGCACGACGCCCGGCGTCACGAAGATGCCGACCAACGGCGGAACCGCTTTCTTGTGAATGAGATTGTCGAAGACTGTCGTGGCCTGATAACCGCCGCCGTCCTGAAGCACCATGAAAGGCGCTGGCTTTGTGCGATCGAGTTGTTGCGGAATGTAAACAGTCACATCGCGTGTCGTGCCGGGGAACGCTTTCGATTCAGCAAACGCACTTTTCGCGATGGTTCCCTTCGGCACGCCTTCCTGCGCCTTGGAATCACTGGTCAGCGGATAATCGTTCGCCGCGGCAGCGAACGAACAAAACACGATGAGTCCCAAACTCGTGAGATGTGGCTTCATGGATGTGGATTGTTGGTGAAGAGCTCAGATCAATGCAATGGCGGCAATGATGTGTAAAAGCGCACTACTGAGCGCTCTTCGGACGAATCCCTTCGAGCTTTCCTTTGGCTTGCTCGATGAATCCGCGCAACGTGATGAGCTGCGCAACGTTCAGACATGCGGTCGCCTGACACGCGTGCGTGCTCTGCACCAGGGATTCCATTCCCGCATTGTTGCGGGCGTTCGCGCTCGCGATGCGCAACCCATCCTTGGTCGTGTAACTGACTTCTACCTGCGGCATGGACGTGTCGGACCATGGAGGCGTGTTCATCAGTCCAAGTGCCTTGATCATCGAATCCAATTCCTCGTAATCGACGTAACTGGTGTCCTGCGTCTTCTCACGACCACGCACCACGATCGAGACACCAAACACCTTCTGTCCGGTGGACGCGTCGGTGCTCTCCTTAGCTGCGACCAGCACCCCGCCCGCACTGCCATGGATCACGCCGATCTCCGTCGAGCCTTTAATGATCATCGTGTTCGTTCGCGTTTCCAGTGCTTCGAGGTAGGTGCGCGGCCCGTTGGTCGTTTGAGCGTAAGCCGATAACGCAAACAAACACGCTGCCAGAAAGCCGAAAATGTGTTTCATGTTGTCCCTTTCACCAACTGGTTACTTAGCCAGCAAGAGAACAGACGAACATCCGGTGAAAGTTCATCAAACGAAGTGTCGCCGCGATTTCCGCGTGGAAGGCGCGAGCTAAATGCCGAGTCCCGACAACGTGTTCGCGATGTTGTTTACCGCCTGGACCAGACGTGGGTGGCTGTCCTCAAACTCACGCACGGAGCCGGCGAGTTCGTCCAATGCCCCCCTGTAGGCCTCTTCGTCTCGCTCGGACGCCACGGCCTGCTCGGTGGAAGATTCAGCGGCGCGCGCGATGGTCTGCGCCTGCTCGGCATTTGCGGCAGGAAGCAGCGCCACTTCTCTCTTGAGCGTGGCGAGCAGGTTGATCAGTTCCGCGCGAGTGGATTCCGGCAACGCACCGGCTGAGTTCAGGCGCGCCTCGATGCGTTGGATGGTGTCGTCGATCATGTCAGCCTCCAAACTGATCTTCTTTCTGCCGAAACAAA
>DATHEW010000185.1:0-5842 GCA_035318425.1 Candidatus Acidiferrum sp.
CAACCGACATGCCGAGAATTGTCCAAATCATAAGCTGTTTCCCGCGCGGCCATGCAGCCTGCGTTGGATGAAGTATCCGCTACCGGCATGGAGCGGCTATCGGAAGTCGAACGAGAGTGAAGTCGGAAGCGGTGCAGAGACGCCGTCAGACCAGTCTGACGCGATTTAGAGTGGCGACTGAAAGGGCTTCCAGATTGAGGTATTACGCGGTGTCCTCCTCACCGCGCCGGCGTCCACTGCACCATTGTTGCCGAATCGGAAATTGCTTTGGGCAACTGCTCTAGACTAGAACCCGCGGTTCGCGCGGCGAAGCAGAACGAGACCGGCCGCCTGGAAGATGAAGTTGGGCAACCAGACAATGAGGTAGGGGGCGAATTGTTCTTTGGTTTCGAGCGCCTGTCCCAGGAAAAGAAGGCTGTAATAGATGAGCACCAGCACAAGCGCCATCATGATGCCCACGCTCGTCTCGCGCCGGTGCGCGCGGATGCCGAGCGGGATGCCGATCAATGTGAAGCCGATGCAGGCGAACGAAGACGCGATCTGGGAATGGATCTGGACCAGCAACGCGGTCGGGGTCTGGATGCCTGCTGCGCTCAGTTCGCGGCGCCGCGCATGAAGTTGAGGCAACGTCAGGTCGCCGAGACCCGGCTCCTTGAACGTGGCTTCCTTGAACTCAAGGGTCACTGGAAATTCCTCCCAAGAGCCCGGGATACGATCACTCTCGCCCTGCCGTACCGCCATCGTGGAAGCGTTGTAGAGCGTGACCAGCATCTTGCGATTGGGTCGATCGATCTTCAACGTCCCGTGCGGCGCGCGGATGGTCATCTCGACGTTCGTCCCCGCCTTGTCCGTCTGATAAAGCACGATGTCGTGGAGATCGCCTCCCTCCACTTTGCCGAAGTACGCGATGTACGGTTTGAATTCGCGAATGAACGTTCGCTCCGGCAAAAATTCATGCAGCCGTTCCACGCCGAGTTGAAAGAGCAAATGCTTGTAGGCAACGCGGCATTGCGGTGCCCACCACAAGTTCACGCAGGCACAAAGACCGCTCAGCAACACACTGAGAATGAGCATGGGCGTGATGAGCGAGAGCAAACTGATGCCGCTCGCGCGCATGGCGGTGAGTTCATGGTCCGCACTGAACCGGCCGAAGACGAGGAGCGTGGCGGTGAGCATTCCCATCGGCAGCGCGAAGACGAGCACGTAGGGAACCAGCAGCGCGATTGCTTTGATGACGACAAGCAGCGACGCCTGACGGTTGACGAGGAGCGAGAGGATCTCCTTGAGGACATTTCCGAGCAGCAACACGAACGTGAACACCGCCACGGTCAGCAAGAGCGACGCGAAAACCTGGCGAGTGAGATAGGCGTGAAGGGTTCTCACGGGGAGGGAGAACACAGCACGTTGAACATTGAACTCTGAACATTGAAGCGAAGGAACGCTGCGCCCCTCGTTCGATGTTCAATGTTCAATGTTCGAAGTTCGATGTTCATCACTTGCCGCACGCCGGTTCAACGAACGGCAATCCATGCGCGTCAGCCACGGCTTTGTGCGTGACCTGTCCGTCCATGACGTTGATGCCGCCGCGCAAGGAGGGATTGCGGCGGCACGCTTCGCCGAGGCCGGCCTCCGCGATCAATTCAATGTAACGATACGTGACATTGGTCAGGGCTTGTGTGGCGGTGCGCGCGTAAGCCGCGGGCATGTTGGCGACGCAGTAATGGATCACGCCTTCCTCGACATAAACGGGATCGTGATGCGTGGTCGGCCGGGAAGTTTCCGCGCAGCCGCCCTGGTCGATCGCGATGTCCACGAGCACGCTGCCGGGCCGCATGCGGCGCAGCATCTCGCGCTTGATCAGCTTCGGCGCCTTGGCTCCGGGCAACAGCACGGCGCCAATCAGCAGATCGACTTGGGGCAATAAATCCATCAGGTGTGCTTCGTTCGAGTAAAGCGTGTGCGCAGTGTGAAGTGTGATGTCGAGGAAACGCAAGCGCTCCAGGTCCACTTCGAGGATCGTCACATCGGCACCGAGTCCTTGCGCCATGCGCGCCGCATTCACGCCCGCCGCACCGCCGCCGATCACGACGACTCGTCCGGGCAACACGCCTGGCACGCCACCCAGAAGCGTTCCGCTTCCACCGCAATGCTTCGCTAGAAAATATCCGCCGACCAGGATCGACATGCGACCCGCAATCTCGCTCATCGGCTCGAGCAACGGCAGGCGGCGATTTACTTCGATGGTTTCATAGGCGAGCGCGGTGACGCCCGACTTCATCAGACCTTCAGTAAGCTCACGACTCGCCGCGAGGTGAAGGTAAGTGAACAGAATCTGGCCAGGACGCAGCAGCGCGTACTCAGTTGGCTGCGGCTCCTTCACTTTCACGATCAACTCCGCTTCGGCAAAGACGCCCTCATGTGAGTCGATGATCGTCGCGCCTGCCGCCGCGTAATCCGCGTCCGGGAAACCTGCGCCTGCGCCGGCATTCTTTTCCACCAGCACGCGATGACCTGCGCGAATCAGTTGGTACGCACCCGATGGCGGCAGCGCGACGCGAAACTCCTGCTGCTTGATCTCCTTCGGAATGCCGACGGTCATGCCGTGGCCCTCGCAATTTCGACACGGCTTTGCGCGAGCATCTCGAGCGTGATGCCCGCGCCGGCTTGCCGTTCCGCAGCCATGATTTTTTCGAATTCGCCGCGCACTTCGCTGCGCCACGCGTCTTCCTTCGTCGCGAGTTCATGCCCCTGACCTGCGCGCAGCACACACAAGACGTCGTGCGCGGTGATGCGGTTCACTGGACGCGCGGGCGAATAGGCGGTGGATTGTCCATCCGCGACTTCCACCAGCAGGCCCGTTTGGACAAAGGTCGAGAGCAGCTTGCTCACAAGTTGGCTTGGGGCTCCAAGCGCGCAGGAAATGTCCACGATGTTCATCGGCTTTTCTCCGCGCAGGAAACGGTCCGCAATCAAGGTCATGACGCGCATGGCGATGAATTCGCGTCCGCGCTGGTTCACGCTCTCGGCCTGGCGCTCCTCGATGTACGCCTCGCGATTCTGAAACGCATACGCGACTTGCGCGCCGAACAGCATGATGAGCCAGGAGAAATACAGGCCGACGAGGAACAAAGGAAAGAGCGCGAGGCTGCCATAGAGATTGGTGTACGAAACGGCGCGCGAGACGTAGATCACGTTGAAAATATTGTTCAGTTGCCAAAGGCAGCCACCGACGATTCCGCCAATGAACGCGGCCTTGAGCTGCACGCGCGTGTTCGGCATGAACGCATAGAACGCCGCGAAACCAAGACTCAGCAGCACGAAGGGCGCGGACTTGAACACCACTGCGCTGAGGAACGGAACGTCCGGCAACTGTGCCGCCGTCGTCTGCACCAACGCTGCGACGAGAAACAACGGTCCCAGTGTGATCACTGCCCAGTAATAGATGATGCTTTTCAACCACGGTCTCCCATGCTCCACACCCCAGATGTCATTCAACGTGGCTTCGATCGTGCGCAGCAACGAGATGGCGATGAAGAGCAACGCGAGCACGCCTGTGACGCCCAGTTTGCCCGTATCGATTTTTTTGATGAACCCATTGATCTGTTCTACCACCTTGGCGCGCCCTGTCTTCTCACCGGGTGTGAGTTCCGCTTCCGTCGTTTCCTTTAGATCCAGCGCCGGTGCGGCGTAGGCCACGAGCCGATCGATAAGCTGCTTGATGGGCTCCTCGCCCTGCTTCTGTAGCATCGATGTCGTGATGCTGACGCCCACGGCCAAGAGAGGAACCAGCGCGAGCAACGTCGTGTAGGCCAGCGAAGAAGCGCGCACGGGACAGCGATTGCGCACGAAGCTCCGGCAGACGAGCAGCCAGAAATGCGCAATGCGGTGCCGGCGCGTGCGATCAAAAGTTTCCTCGGACTCGATTCCCTTCTCGTGGAAAAAATTGTCCGCGGCGGCGCGGATTCTCGCCCATCTCGACATCGATCCCGAGGCCATGCGCGCAACCTAAAGCAGCGTCTCCGGCCAAGTCAACGGACGTGCCTTACGAGACCTGGCCAATGCATCAAATCTCGTAGCGCAGACCTTTGGGTCTGTATCGCCGGCTTGCACGGGTGGCACTTCCAGGTTGCGAACTGCCGCGAAGGCGCGTTCTTCAACGTTCGTTGCCTCGTCGAGCGTCGTCGTGTTAAGCGTTGGCCACTTGAAAGCGAGGAGGCAGCCCAATCTATGGCATGAATTCAACCCGTGGCTCGTGCTCGTTTGTGGATTGATCACGACCATCGCCAGCACCGCCTTCGTGAACTGGACCGCGCGGGAACATACTTCCACGCGCTTTCATTTCGCCGTTCAGGACGCTGAGGTCGCGATTCAGAGTCGCGTTGACATTTATCGCGCGTTGCTTCGCGGAGGTGCTGCGATGATGGGCGCCAACGCCGACGTGACGCGCGCGGACTTTCAAGCCTTCGTCGCGCGATTGCGGCTGCAAACCAATTATCCCGGCATCCAGGGGATCGGTTTCAGCCGGCGTGTCGCGCCGCACGAGAAACAGACCATCATCAATGCCGCGCGCGCGGATGGCCTGACGAACTTCACGATTTTTCCTGACAAACCGGGCGAGGAATCGCACGCGATTCTTTTTCTCGAACCGATGGACGCCCGGAACCTCGCTGCGTTCGGCTACGACATGAGTTCGGAAGCAAACCGCCGCCGGGCGATGGAACGCGCGCGCGACGACGGTCATGCGGTGGCGAGCAGCAAAGTGACGCTGGTGCAGGAGATCGATTTGGCGAGGCAATCCGGCTTTCTGATTTATAGCCCGGTTTATCGCGGCAGCGCGGTTCCTGAAACGGTGGAGGAGCGACGGGAGAAATTGCTCGGACATGTCTATGCGCCGTTTCGGGCGGATGATTTGTTCGCCGGGATATTCGGGCAATACGGCGCCGTGCAGGTGGAGTTTGATGCTTTTGACGGCACCGAACTGAACGACTCGGCATTGATGCACAGCTCCACACACCACGCACACGCGCCCAAAGCACAACGTATCGTGGTGCCAATGGACATCGTGGGCCGCCCGTGGACGTTCGTTTTCTATTCCACCCACCAAATGGACGCCACGCCGCTGAAGACGCTCACGCCGTTGACGGCGACGCTCGGTTTGTTGGTCACGGGGCTATTGTTCTCCGCCACGCTCGCGGAACGGCGCTCGCATCGTTCATCGCAGCAGCAGCAGTTTCGCGAGACGCAACGCGCCGCGTTGCGAGCGCATGTCGGCACGGCATTTACGCGCCATCATTCGAGCGCGCGCGAACTGCTGCAGGATTGCACCGATGCGATGGTGCGCTACTTGCCGGCGGCCTTCGCGCGCATTTGGCTCCTCGATCCCGCAGAGAACATGCTCGTGCTGCAAGCCAGTTCAGGGATGTACACCCACATCGACGGCGCACACAGCCGGGTGCCGGTTGGGAAACTGAAGATCGGGCTCATCGCTGCCGAGCGAAGGGCGCACCTGACAAACGATGTGGCGCACGATCGGCGCGTGGGAGATCCGGAATGGGCGCGGCGTGAAGGGATGATCTCCTTCGCGGGTTATCCGCTGATCGTCGAGGAGCGCGTGATCGGCGTGATCGCCCTGTTCTCGCGCGAAAAGCTGCCGCCGCAAACACTCGAAACACTCGCGAGTGTTGCCGACGTGATTGCGCACGGGCTGCAACGGCGGCAGGCGGAAGAAGCACTGCGGACCGCACAGGAGAAGCTGCGCCGCCACGCCGATGATTTGGAAAAAACCGTGACCACGCGCACGCAAGCGCTGCGAGATACCGTCGTTTCGCTGGAAAGTTTTTCC
>DATHEW010000186.1:0-10484 GCA_035318425.1 Candidatus Acidiferrum sp.
CTTCCACGTTGCGGTGTCTGGTGGTTCGCGATCGGCGGCGGCGACGCGAAATGATTTCACGAAGCGCTGCTTCAACGGGGCGCCCGCGGCATCCTTCCATGATTCGTCGATGACCAACGTGTAGCGCTTTCCTTCTTCCAGAGCCGGGCCGATGTCCTCGAGCGGCTTCACTCCGCGCTTGATGCGGCCTGGATCGATGAACAGCGTCAGCCGCGTCATGTTCGGATTCCAAAGCTCCTCGTCGATCTCGAGGAACGGTAACTCGACGTCCTTGCCTGCGTCATTGCGTAGATGGATGTGTTCGTAAATGTGGCCGCCGCTCATCGGCGCGGTAAAATGGACGTAAAACTTCAGCAGGTTTTCCGGCAACACGTCCGCACTCGGATAAATTTGGGCGACCGTCGTGGACGGCTCGATGCTTCGTGCGGGAACCTGAAAGGTGGAACTTAGCATCGGAGACTTGCCCGACGCTTTGGGCAGGCGATTGGGATGAAACGTCGCACGATATTTCAAACCTGGCTCGACGGGGAATTGCGGTTCAAAACGAATTCCGTCTGGCGTCACGCGGTACGTTCCGACCATCGCAGGCGAACTCGCGTCGGCGAAGAGATCGCCCTGTTCGACATGCACTGCGAGCAGCTTCTGCCATTCGGCGACCGTCCACTTTACGTTGCGCAGATTCTTCAATGCCGGGCTGGACACGCCGGTGACTTCCACCGCGACGCGGTTGGTGTTCGCCGCTTCGGGCGACCAACGGATCGTGAATTCGGCAGCGCTCACCAACGGCGAAAATAAAACCACCAGCATCAAAGCCATAGCGGCCCTGATGCTGGCGAAAGCAGCGGGCCGGCTCACGGCAAGGGCAGTGATTCGAGGCTTTGTGCGCCAACGTCGTTGCGGCGCAACACGAGCGCGTTGTCGTTGTCGTAGCGATCGAGTTGATCGATTCCCTTCCAGCTTTCGAGCGTTTCGTAACCGACGCCTTTCTTATCGGCGACCTTCTCCGTGATACTGTCGGCCTTCTCGATGTTCGCTGTGTCGATCTTCATCACTCCGCGGCTGCTGTTCGCGAGCAGGAGGTAATCCTTGCCACCTTTCTGATACACGATCATGTCGAGCGGACGATTCCGGTTGCCGAGCTCCGCGATGGTTTTGCCTTTGATCTTCGCGCCCGGCTTGAGGTCATTGATCGGGAATTGCACCAGAGGCGTGCAGGTGTAGGCGGCGAGCAGATGGGCTTCATTGCCGACCTTGAACGGAACGAACGTGCGCACGGGCGAGCGGGTCTCGAAGCGTCCATGCGCGCCGTGATAAATCTCCACCGTCGTGCCGTTACCCACAGTCTTGAACGGGAACGGAATGGCACGCAGCGTGGAGGCGAACTCCTCGTTCGAAAGGCCCGCAATCAACACGCGATCCTGAAAGAACGCGATGTCGGTGATGGATTCCTGCCGCGGATTGCTCCGGCGATTTCCTTCGCCCACGACACCTTCCACGGGCGCGTCCGGCAAATCGCCGCGAGAGAATTTTACTTTGTCGAGCGACACCACTTCGGCTTCGCCGCTCGTCTTCACGCGCACGAGAACGGGTGTGGCATCCGGCCCGCGACCGCGCGAAACCGCGAGATAAACATTTCGCGAGAGCGGATTCACCGCGAGATCACTGATCAGGATTTGATCCGCGGCGGTGCCAAGCAGCGCGGCGATTTTCTGGTTGATGCCTTCCACCTTGAGCGACTTCATGGGCGAAGTCGTGGTGTCGGCTGTGTCGATCGCCACCACGGCGGCGGCTTTCGTGTCGGCGACGAAGAGGATGCCGTCTGGACCGAATGCCAGCGGCCCCATGGATTTGAATGTGAGTTTACCTTCCTTCATGTTCGCCGTGAGATTCGCGAGCGCGCTCGAAGCCAGCCCCAGACCCACCGCGACAGACAAAACCTGCCCCAACAGTTTTTTCATGTGTGATTCCTTTCCTTGAGTGCAGATAAGACAACGCCGGTCGGTCGCGGGTTACAAGGACGTTGTCGCGAACATTTTCTCAGCCACGCCGCCGGTCCACGATCCATTTCGGTGGACAGGCTGCCAGTCGCCGCCAAGACTTCCCGCAACAATGAGGACATCGTTTCATCGACTGGGTTGGACAGCCGTTGCGCTGCTCGTGTGCGTTGTGGCGTTGCAAGGTTGCAGGACAGATGCACCGCATGGGAAGGCCGACGGTTCGATTCGCGCCGATGCGCTGATGCAACACATCAAAGTGCTTTCTTCCGATGAGTTCGAAGGCCGTGCGCCCGCGACGAAGGGCGAGGAACTCACGGTCAATTATCTTACCGAACAGTTTCGCAAGGCTGGCGCCAAGCCAGGCAATCCAGACGGCACGTTCATTCAACGCGTGCCGCTCGTGGGCATTGGCGCAAGCGACGTGAATGTATCTTTCGCGGTAAACGGTCGCGCGATGCCGCTGGGATTTCCGACCAACGTTGTCGTGTGGACGAAGCGTTTCGCGCCGGAGATCACGGTGGACAATTCCGAAATGATCTTCGTCGGCTATGGCGTCGTCGCGCCGGAGTACCGCTGGGATGATTTCAAGGGCGTGGACGTGCGTGGCAAAACGATCGTGATGCTGGTCAATGATCCGGCTGTGCCCGATCCGCGTGATCAATCGAAGCTCGACGAGCGCATGTTCAAGGGGCGCGCGATGACTTATTACGGTCGCTGGACTTACAAGTTCGAGATCGCGGCGGAGAAGGGCGCGGCAGCGGCGATCGTCATCCACGAGACGGGTCCGGCGGGTTATCCGTGGGCTGTCGTGGAGGGCAGTAACTCGCGAGAGAATTTCGATTTGCGCGTTCCCAACAAGAACACCAATCGTGTTCAAGTCGAAGGCTGGATCACGATCGAGAAAGCGAAGGAGTTGTTCGCCGCTAGCGGCAAGAATTTCGATGAGATGAAGCGCACAGCCATCACGCGCGAATTCAAGCCCGTGCCACTGAATGCGACGGCGAGCTTTCGTTTCAAAAACACGCTGCGCGATGTGATGTCGCAGAATGTGATCGCGAAGGTGGAAGGCTCCGATCCCAAGTTGCGCGATGAATACGTGATCTACACCGCGCATTGGGATCATCTTGGGCGCGATACGCAACTGAGCGGCGACCAGATCTTCAATGGCGCGAGAGACAACGCTTCGGGCATCGCGTCACTCATCGAGATCAGCCGCGCCTTCGCCCAAATGAAACCAGCGCCGAAGCGCAGCGTGCTGTTCCTTGCGGTCACCGCGGAGGAAAAGGGATTGCTCGGCGCGAAACATTACGCCGCCGAGCCGCTTTATCCGATCGCGCGCACGCTGGCGAACATCAACATGGACAGCATGAACCAGTGGGGACGAACGCGGGACATCACCGTCATCGGCATGGGCCAGACGACCCTTGATGACACGTTGCGCGACGCGGCCGCAGCGCATCGACGCACGCTCACGCCGGATGCCGAGCCTGAAAAGGGGCGTTACTTCCGCTCGGATCATTTCGAGTTTTCGAAGCGCGGTGTGCCGGGACTCTACACGCATGGCGGCATTCATTTCATCGGCAAGCCCGAGAGCTACGGGTTGGAGAAGAGCGACGAATATACCACGCAGGATTATCACAAGGTGAGCGATGAAATTAAGCCGGGCTGGGATCTGCGCGGCATGGCGGACGATGCGGGCTTGCTGCTTGAGGTTGGAAGTCGCGTCGCGAACGAAACGCGCTGGCCAGAGTGGAAGCCCGATTCTGAATTCAGGAAATTGCGCAAGCCGAAGTGATCACTTCGCCCTGGCGGAAAGATCTGTGAGGATGCCGGTTTCGCCTTCGCTGCGGGCAATGATCACCGCGCCGCACGCGTCGCCGTAAATATTCACCGTGGTGCGGCACATATCGAGGATGCGATCGACCGGAAGGATCAGCGCTATGCCCTCCGGCGGGAGCCCGACGGCATTGAGGATAATGATGATCGCACCGAGGCTCGCAGAAGGAATTCCCGCCACGCCGATGCTCGTCAGCAACGCGAGCAGCACGATGGTGAATTGCGCCGCGAACCCAAGCTGGATTCCATAACACTGCGCGACGAAGAGCGCCGCGGCGCATTCGTAAAGCGCGGTGCCGTTCATGTTCACCGTCGCGCCGAGCGGCAACACGAAGCTGCTGATGCGCTTTGAAACGCCGGCTCTTTTCTCAGTGCAATCCATCGTTAGCGGGAGCGTGGCGGACGACGATGCGGTGGAGAAGGCCGTCAACATCGCAGGCGCCATCGCGCGCAGATGACGAAGCGGACTGACTCGCCCAAGCGTTCGCACCAGCAGGGGCAAGATCACAAAGTTCTGGATGATCAATCCCGCCAGCACGGTCACGAAAAAGACCGCTACTTGCCGGAATGAATTGACTCCCGTTGTCGCGACGACTTTTGCTACGAGCGCGAAGATGCCGATGGGCGCAAACCGCATCACAAGTTCCGTGATCAGCAGCATCACATCGTAAACGCCACGGAAGAAATTCACGACGGTGGTTTGCATGTTGCTGGCGAGGCGCGTCGCGAAATATCCGAACAGCAGGCTGAAGGTGATTAGCCCCAGCATGTCTCCTTCGACTGCTGACTTCACCACGTTGGTGGGAATCATTTGCAGGAACACGCCGGCAATGTCGGAGACGCCGCGACCTTGCACCTGGTTCAATCGCGCTTTTGCTTCGTCGGTTGCCACCAGCGTGGTCGTCCCCACGCCCGGACGGACGATGTTCATGAGCAGCAAACCCAGCAGCACCGCCAGCAAAGTGGTCGCGACGTAGTAGGTCAGCGTCTTCATGCTGAGCCGCCCGAAGCCTTGCACTGAGCCGATGCCGGCAACACCCGTGACGATCGATGCCACGACCAGTGGCACGATCAACATCTTCAGTGCGTTGAGAAACAGAGTACCGACAAACGTGTAGGCATCAAGCAGCGCCAGCGAACCAATGTGCGCGTCTTTGCCGAAGACCAGCCCGCACGCGACGGCGAGAGCGATCGCGATCAGGATTTGCCAGTGCAGCGGAATTCGTTTCATCGACGCGATTCAGCGCGTTTGATCTTCAGCCAGTGACACACAGACAATCTCGCGATCGTTCCGTGCGAAGATCGTTTTGTTCGCGAACGCCGGATGCGACCACACAACAGGCCGGCCCGGATCGCGATTCACCGGATCGATCAGATGAGCGCGGCTCATCTCTTCATACTTTTCAGGCGTGAGCTTCGCGATAATGAGGTCCCCGGTTTCGCTAAAGATGAAACTGCGCCCGCCGTTCTTGATCACGAACGCATGTCCCCAGCGCACCGATTTTCCGCTGGTCGGTGCGAACGTTTCCCAAAGCCGTTCGCCCGTCTCCACCTTGAGACAGCGGAATTGTCCGTAGCTGCACGGGCTGTAGATGTAACCGTTCTCGACCAAGGGTGTGGCCATGACGCTGTGCAATCCGTCCGTGTCTTTCTCGCTGATCTTCTGACTTTGCCAGACGACCGTCGGCTGATCGTTCGTGATCTGAAGCATCAGCGAGCCGTTGTAGAATGACGTGAGAAACAAACGATCGCCGACCTTCAACGGACTCGGAATGCTCATTCCAAAACGAACTGACGGCGTGATCACGTGCGTCCAGAAGACTTTGCCGGTGTCGGGATCGAGCCCGTTTACCGCTTCGGGATGCCAGATGATGAGCTGACGTTTGCCCGCGAACTCATGAATCATCGGAGGGGCGTAGCCGGGTTCCTTCGAGCTGAGCGCGCGCCACAGCTCTTTGCCGGAATCCTTGTCATATGCCACGACGGTGCTGCCGTTTCCCGCCGCCAGGCAAATCACTTTGTTGCCGTCCACGAGCGGATGGCCAGCGAAGCCCCACATCGGCGTTTTAATTCCAAACTCCTTTTTGAAATCTTTCGACCAGATGACCGAGCCCTTGATCGCATCCAGGCAGAGGAGATTTCCTTCCGAGCCAAGCGTGTAAACTTTCCCGTCGTGAACCGCGGGTGTCACGCGTGGCCCGGCGGCGTAGCTCACGGTGTAAGCGCAATCATACTCGTGCTGCCAGAGCACCTTGCCATCCGCCTCGCTCAAGCAGAGCACCCGCTCAGAGCCGGGGATCTCGCCGCGAGCAAAGGCATTGGTGGGAGCTTCCGTGTTCCTCGCGAGTCGTCGATCCATCACGTAAACGCGGCCGTCCGCCACGGCGGGCCCCGAGTAGCCGCCGCCGATGGCTGTGCGCCAGCGGTATTTGAATCCATTCGTCGGCAACGCTTCCACGATGCCGCTTTCGCGCCACACGCCGTCGCGCTTCGGTCCGAGCCATTGCGGCCAATCGTCAGCGTGAGCCGCGATGCAAATGAGAATGCCAACGCAAACGAGCGCGCCAGCTTTGAGCGACCGAAATGGGAAAGCTTTCATCCGCGCGAATGAGAGCAGGGCGCAAGCGATGAGTCAAAGCGCGCGGTTTTCTTTCGGGATGCGATCTCCTAGCGTGCGCCCATGCCAGCACGTGTCTTTCTGACGATCCCACAACTTTGTGGCGTGGTGCTCCTCTGCGTCGTTGCCACAATAAGAGGCGAGGTTGGTGACCCGCAGATTCGCACCGATCATCCGTGGTATCCGGGCGAGTTGGCGTGCTCCACGTTCGAGCGCTTGTTCGCCACGCAGGCCGAGCAATACGAACGCGCCACTGGACTGAAGGTGAATAGCGACGAGCAGAAGGCACTGGCATCGTGGTACTGGCGCAACACTCACTACGCTCACGGCGAGGAAGGCGCGGAGAATCTCTGGGGCGGCGGTTTTACGAAAGGCGACCTGCGCACGCGTGAGTATTGGACGGGCCTGTTCGCACACGGCTTTGGATTGTGCGGCACGACGCATTCGCAATGGACGGCGGAGATGGAACATCTGCTCGGTCATGGCCGGGGTCGAGGTGTCGGCGTCGAGGGCCACAACTCATTCGAGGTGTGGCTGACCGGCGGCGCATACGGTTCGGGCCGCTGGGCATTGCTCGATCATGACATCTCGACGGTGATCTTTGACCCGAGCGGAAAGCGATTGCTCTCCATTCCCGAAGTGAAGGCGGACGTGAAGCAACTCACGCGGCGCGACTTCATGCCGCAGAAACAGAACGGCTGGCTCGTGTGCGGGCTGCATCCCGATGACGGCGGTGTGTATCGCGACTACAACACGGCTGAGTATCTTGCCGGCTACGCGGGACCGCCGCCGATGGTTCACCTGGGCCGCGGAGAAAGTTTGCGCCGCTATTTTCACCCGGGACTTGAATCGGGAAAGCAATTCGTCTTCTGGGGACGTAATTACAACACCCTCGGCATTCCTGGTCCGGAGCGCGCCCACACCTGGATCAATCAACCCGAGGCGATGTATCGCTCGCGCAACGGCGCGGGACACAAGCCCGGCCAGGTACGATTTGGAAATGCGGTCTATAGCTACGCGCCGGATTTCAGCAGCGGCGATTATCGCGAGGGCATGATCGAGGAGAGCGACACGCATGTCGTGCTTGAGTTCAACACGCCTTACATCATTGCGGCGACGCCCCCGAACGCGAAACCGTGGGGCGTTTACGGTAGCGGTTGCAGCAATGGCCTGGTGCTGCGGGGCAATCTGACCTGCAACATCGCCGTGTCCGTGGACGATGGCGCGAAGTGGAGCGAAGCCGGCCGGTTTCAAGACGGCATGGACTTAACCGACGTGGTCAAAGGGCAGCGCAGATATTTGCTGCGTCTGAATGCCGGCGCGAAGTCGCTCGCGAACTCGAGCCTCACCATCCGCACGGTGTGTCAGGCGAACACCGCTGTCTTGCCGCGGTTGAAGGACAGCGGAACGACGATCACCTTCGCCGCATCGCATCAAGCAGTCGCTTCGGTTGGGCCGACGAGGCCGCACGCAGCGAAACGCGTGATTGCTGGCGCGTTTGATTCACCGACCGTGACGTTGAAGCTGAATTCGCCGCGCGGTCATCCGATCACCACATTGCACGCGGTGGCACATGTGGCGTCCGGCAACCCACCGTCCGCTGAAATCAAATACAAGATCGATGCGTCGCATGATGGCGGCACCACCTGGAACTCCGTGGTGAACGATTGGGCGGTAATGCGCCGTGGTGAAGAGCCGAAGGATTTTTGGTCACAGAGTTTTTGCTACGGATCCAAGTCGTTCACCCAGGGCGGTACGAATCTTCTCGTTCGTTTTTCCAACACCGACCGGCGCAATTATCTTCGCGCTGAAGCGCACGTGGTTTACGGCACACAGAAGCGTGATGCGACACGGGTGACGTTCAACTGGAAGGACGATTCCGGGGAGCACACCGAGTCGCACGAGTTCGGCGCCGACGGCGAAGGCAAGTGGCAGTTGCCAACCGGCAAATCAGTTCAGACGCGATGGGTGGAATTTACGGTGACGCCACGTTAGCAGCTTCACCCGCTCGTACCCCGAGATTGCAACACGAGGGTGTGGACAAAGCGCACTTTGTCGAGCGCCGCATTCGACAGCACGAACGGATACAGATCGGGCAGGCCCATTCCTCGGTTGAGCGCGTTCAGCGCGTAGGTTAACGGCCACCAATGCTGAAGCATGTTGTCGAAGCTCTGCTCCTTGCGCGTCGCGTTCTGCGGATCGGCGGTCATCGTTTGCGCGTTGGGATGCCGCGGCTGGAGTCGCAGACCGAAGCTCGCCGCTGTCTCCAGCGTATCCACGATGTGCAGGTAATGCGCCCACGTCTCCGCCCAATCTTCCCAAGGATGCGTGCTTGCGTAGGCGCTGACGTGGCGCGTCTGCCAATCGGACGGCGGCCCTGACTCGTAATGTTGTTTTAGTGCCGCGGCGTAATCCTGTGTTTCATCGCCGAAGTGGTCGCGAAACGCCTGCACGTGCTGCGTGTTCGCAATGAGACGGTCCCAGTAGTAGTGCGCGACTTCGTGGCGCAAGTGGCCAAGCAGCGTGCGATATGGCTCGTGAAAGCCCACCCGGCGCCGCTCGCGTTCCGGATCGTCCGCTTCGGCAATGTTCAACGTGATCAAGCCCTGCTGATGACCGGTGATGACAGCTTCATTCGCCGAATCGGCGAGAAAACGAAAATGCAGGCGAGGCGAAGGCGGATTGGTTCCCTCGGTCAATGGAAGCTGCAGGTTCAGAAGCGTGTAGATGAGGCGCCGCTTCGCCTGTTCCAGCTTGAACCAACGCTCCTTGTTGGCGGGATCGGCGAGGTTGGGAATCACCTCGTTGAGCCGGCACGATTGGCAGTGCGGTTCGGCATCATCGACGGGCACGAGCCAGTTGCAGACCTGATGTTCCTGGCTGTTGGCACATAAACGGTAAAGGCGGTTTTCTCCGGACGTCGCCAGGGCACGCCAGCAATATTGATCGGCGGCTTCAAGCGCGCTGAGATCCAGCAACTCGGGAATGAATCCCAGCGTGCGCTGACACTTCAGGCATTGAATGTTTTCGAAAAACACCAGAGATCCGCAGCCGTCGCAATAGAACGTCTTCATGCCCGAGAAAGGGATTCGCCTGAATTGGTGAGTGCGTCAAATCCGGGCGGCGTCACACCGCATCGCTCGCCGAACTGAATGTGAACGCCTTGAGCTTCAGCGCCGGCACGAGTGAACTGCTGATCCGCGTCGGTTTGCTGAGCATCTCCACATTTCCCGGCGCGAGCATCTGCATCACGCTTTGGTTGAAACGAAAGTTGCGCACGGGATGCTTGATCTTGCCGTTCTCAACGAGCCAGACGCCATCGCGCGTCAGGCCAGTCAGCGATTGTGTGCGCGGATTCACCATGCGGATGTACCAGAGGCGCGTCAGCAGCAGCGCGCGCTCGCTCTTCGCGATCATGTCTTCCACAGAGTGAGTCTTGGCAGCCGACTCGAGGATGTAGTTCACCGGTCCCGGCGTGGCTTGCTTGCTCATCTTCTGCGCCCAGAAACGCGAGTAAACCAGGTTCTCCAGCTTGCCTTGGCGAATGAGATAAATCTTCTCCGCCGGAATGCCGTCCTGCGCTGATTGCGAGCCCGGTAGTTCGGGATGCCACGGGTCGCTGTAGAAATTGACCTTGGAATCAAACACGGTTTCACCGAGCAACGTTTTGCCACCAGCGGCAGACATCGGGCTGCGTCCCTCGTCAGCATTGCGCGCGGTGAAAGCCCCGGAGAAATACGCGAGAATGTCGCCAACCGCCTGAGGCTCCAGAATCACAGGATAGACGCCGGGCTCAATCACCTTCGCGTCGCGACTGTGGACAGCCTTGTCAACCGCGCGGCGTGATACGCCATCGATGTCCAGCTTGTCGGGATCGAAATGCGTGTGCAGCGCGTAACCAGAACTCGTGCTGTCCGGAGTGCGCGCGGTCATGGAGAGGCTTGCGCGGCTGGAACGTTCGAAATCAAAATTGCCATTGCGAGTCGCGGTCGCTGTCACAAACCCACCGGATTGAAACAATCCCGCGCCCACGA
>DATHEW010000187.1:0-2738 GCA_035318425.1 Candidatus Acidiferrum sp.
GAGGTGAAGATGGCGAAGTGATCCATGAGCGCCACCTTCTTCAGGTAGATGTTCCCGCGCGCGATCTCCAGCGCCGCGAGCGTGTTCTGCACCTCGTTCTGGGCTGTCTGCACCGTGTTACGGAGCGTGGTGAACTGCGCCAGCGTGCGCGTAGTGTTTGTCGGCAGCCGCACGACCAAATCGTCCGGTGAGAGGGGAGCGTTACATTGAGCCCAGTGCGCGATGAACTCGTTCATCGTGGGGATATAGGATGCGTTGGATGTGATGGCCATAACTGTGTGTGTTGATGTTGTTATTACTTCGGTATGGTCATACCACCGCGCCCAGAAACACTCTGGGAACTGTATATGACCGGCTGTTAAAAACAAAATCGGTGAAGTCCAGAAAAAACTTTAGCGAGGTATGAAAAACTTACGGCGCGGGATTGGCGAATGCCCGGTGGTGGCATGGCGCCGTAGGTTCGCGGAGGATGTTGTTTACGCTACGGATGTCCCTCATTTGGCTTCTTCGAGGTTTGAAGTATGAACCGGCTGGGGTCGGTAGGGCAGCGGTGTCCTCACCGCGCCGCAGCTTGCCAACCACCGTTTCAACATTGAGTGTGTGGCCCGGCGCGCTGAGGACAGCGACGCCCTACCTTGAGGATTCGGCACGGTCACATGATCCAGTCCATTCCCGAGTCGATTGAGAGGCGTGGGCGGTCACTGGCGCGGCATTTTAGCAACTGTTCATCGCATTATGGGACACGGCGGCGGCATCATACGGAGTGACCGTGGCATTTTAGCAACTGCCCGAGCCATTACAGCAACTGACCGAGTCATTTTATCGGCTTGCCGAGCCTCTACAGCGGCTTTCTGCGCAGAAATAATGCCAGCACGTCTGGGAATGGGAATTGGCTGTGCCGGAAATGGACGCGTGCGTGATGGAGTGGGCAAAGCGGCAGCTTTGCCCTACCGGGAAGGAGGCGAAAGGTGTGCTTGTGAAAGCAGCCGTTTCAGCCGTAGCCTGCGCGGAGATGAACCCCGAGCTGCCAAGCCCTGTTGCGGTGAGACGATGGTCGCTTTCGGGGGAGACTCCTTGAGGCGGCATTAAGGTTATGCACACGTCACAGCGCACTGGTTGGTTGTTCGCGATTGGAGTGCCATTGGTGGTTATCGCATTGAGTCTTCAGCTCACCACATTGGCGAGTCAGGACTATCGCGGTGTTCTCATTGTCGCTCTGACACTTACTTTGGTAGCAGACGTTTGTTTCGTTGTAGCTTTCTTCCGTGGCGGTCTGGCAACGCGCTGCGCCAGTGTCATTTTGGTGTTGCCCACAGTCTTCATCGTCGCCGACTTTATCCGACGAGCGCCACATTCATTCTCTTGACCCAATCTGATCGCAAGGTGGGCCTGCCATGCGTTCGCTCTGGCAGCGCGGGAGGTGAGGCGATCTCAGGGCAGAGGCCAAAGCGCTGCTTGTGAAAGCAGCCGTTTCAGCCGTAGCATGGGCGGAGATGAACCCCGAGCGGCCAAACCATGTCGCGGTGAGCCAAAACTGGCTGCGGCCGATGGTCCGTTACGCAAAATCCTGAGAATGGAAAAGTCTAACGCTTCAAATTGGTCTTGGTTGCATTTGGGTGCGGTATTCGTTCTCACGTTTTGGGTTGCGTCGGCCTTTATGTCGATGGCCATGCCCAAAGCATCGCGTCTTCATTCGAACGGGCATCCGGACGTCGCTCTTTATTTCAATGTCTTTTCTGTCGCGCTGTGGTTTATCGCGTTGTTCGTCTTATTGCCCCGTCGCAGGAACACATCAGGGATCGGGATCGTCCGCGCATTGGGGCGTTTCCCGCTACTGTTGCGCTTTTTCCTGCTGATTCTTCTCGCGACAGGTTTTTTCTGGCTCGGCATTTTGTTTGAGCGGATTGGGGGCTAAAGTTTCGGCTCCGCTCACATCTAATGGGTGCAGCGCGGGGGTGCGGGAGGGCAGGAAATCTCATGGGAGAGGCCAAAGCGCTGCTTGTTAAAGCAGCCGTTTCAGCCGTAGCCTGCGCGGAGATGAACCCCGAGCGGCCAAAGCATGTCGCGGTGAGGCAAAAGCGGCTGGGGGCGATTATCTTTTATCGGATGTGCACGCCATGATGACACGAATACTTCTCCAGCTCCTCGCCGTTGCTTTTTTTGCAGCGCAATCATCTGGCGCCGACACTCACGAGTTCTTTTACGAGGTGCGGGTGGCGAAAAGCCTGACGCTCGATGCATCGACCGCAATTGAACTGGTGACGGACCAGGGTTCGAGCGGCACGCGACTCAAATTCATGAAGCAACGGGAAGAGGATGGGTTCAATGTGTACGCCCAGTCAACCCTGCTGCACCGTGGACAGCGCCGCCGGGCATTGGTCGTAGACCTGGATAATGGAACGAAGCCGTCGCAGGTGTTTGTTTTGACTATTCCGCGTACGCCAACGCCGTCTGATTGGAGTAAGTGGCGTTCACCCGACTATATCGAGAAGTCGGACGCATCTTGGTCGTTCATGCACGACTTGAAGAAGCACGATCGCTCCACCAACGTCCCCCCTGACTCGTTGGAAATTCGCTACAGAATCACCGAGTGGAGTATGGCCCCGAAGCCGCGTTAGCATTGAAGTGGGTAAGTCTGTTCGCATTGGCCTGCGGGGCATCTGTAGTGGCGCGTTGGGAGAAGTACGCGGCGGGAGCGGGTACGGGGGGCGCGAGGTAAGGCGGATCTCAGGGCAGAG
>DATHEW010000188.1:0-2194 GCA_035318425.1 Candidatus Acidiferrum sp.
TGGCGATGGCGATGGCGGATTTCAGCGGCGCCGCAGCAGAAGAACTGCGCCGTGCCCTGAGCTTTCATCGTTCCGGCGATCTGATGGAAAAGGTCGCGAAGAAACTGCGCGTGGCGCTGGAAGCGAAAGGTTATTCCGAGAAGGTGATCGAGGAAGTGATTGCCGCGATTCAATCCTTCGCGCTCTACGGTTTTCCCGAGTCACACGCGATCAGCTTCGCGATGCTGGCTTACGCGAGCGCTTATCTGAGGGCGCACTACGCGCCGGAATTTTACGCCAGCCTGCTGAACAACCAGCCCATGGGATTTTATTCGGCTGCCACGCTGATCAAGGACGCGCAACGACACGGCGTGAGGTTCAGGCCAGTGTGTGTGATGCAGTCGGAGTGGGATTGTACACTCGAAGGTAACGCAGACTTTCAGCCTGCCGTATCGCCGACTTGCAGTCGGCAAAGCGGTGAAAGCTCCGGCGCGTGGGAGATGAACGACGCGTTGCAGGTTGAAAACCTGCGATACGGCAGACCAGAGGTCTGCGCTACGGAGGCGCAAGAACCTCAAGGTAGGGCGTCGCTGTCCTCAGCGCGCCGGGGTGTGCGAAGACAGAACGCGGAGGAACTTGCTCACGTCTCGCCCCGGCGCGCTGAGGATAGCGACGCCCTACCATCCCCGGCGGTTCGGCAGGGGAGGGGGATGGTGGCATCGCATGGTGAGCCCGAGTTTATTCGCCTGGGCCTGCGGGTGGTGCGTGGATTGAGCCAGGCAAGCGGACAACGGTTGCTCGCCGAACGTGCCAAGGCGCCGTTCATCTCGCTCGATGATTTCAAACGACGTGTGCGGTTGAGCAAAGAGGAGGCGCGCACGCTGGCTGAGATTGGCGCGCTAAATTGTTTTGCCACGCATCGTCGTGAAGCGATGTGGGGCGTGGAAGCGCGGGTGCATGATGATTTGTTTAATCCGCAGATGGCGCAGATTTCACAGATAGCAGAACGCAGCGATTCATCTGCGCAAATCAGCGAAATCTGCGGACCACTTCTTCAGATGAATCCGATCGAGCGTTTGCGCGCGGACTTTGCCGGAACGCATCTCACTGTAGGCAAGCATCCGATGGCGCTCATTCGACCGCTGCTCAAGGACGTGTGGCGCGCGGGAGATTTACCGAAGGCGAAGCACGGAACTTATTTGCGCATCGCGGGGAATGTGATTTGCCGTCAACGGCCGGGCACGGCGAAAGGTTTCGTGTTCATCAGCCTTGAAGACGAGACTGGCATCAGCAACGCCATCGTGCGGCCGGATTTGTTCGAAGCGTTGCGGTTGGTGATCACGGAGGAATCGTTTCTCATCATCGAGGGTCAGCTTCAAAATGTGGACAATGTGATTCACGTGCGGGCCGAGAAGATCGAGCGGTTGCAGCAGGAGCAGATGGTCGGCAGCGCGTCGTATGATTTTCACTGAGGTTATCCGCAGATGGCGCGGATTTTCGGAGCTGTGAAATCTGCGCCATCTGCGGATCAAAGTCCGTGAATCAACTTCGCGATCTTTTTCAAGTCGACGACGAAGCTTTCGTACGCTGCGCGGCGCGCCTCTTCGTCCGGTGCGCGCAAGATGGATGAAGGATGGACCGTCGCCACGACGCGTTTCGCGAATGGCATCTCGATTAAGTCACCACGCCGTTGCGTCACTTTGAAATCGCGGCCGAGCAACGCTTGCGCGGCCGTCGCGCCAAGGCAGACCACGACTTCGGGCTTCAGCAAATCCAATTCAGCATCGAGCCAGGGACGGCAGGCAGCGATCTCGCGCGCATTTGGTTTCTTGTGAATGCGTCGTTTGCCTGCGGGTTCCCACTTGAAATGCTTCACCGTGTTCGTCACGTAAACTTCGTCGCGTTTGATGCCAGCCTCGACGAGCGCTTTGTCCAACAGCTTGCCAGCGGGACCGATAAATGGTTTGCCGGCGAGGTCTTCGTCATTGCCCGGTTGCTCGCCGATGAACACGACCTTCGCGTGATGTGAGCCTTCGCCGAAAACGGTTTGAGTCCCGGTCTTCCACAAGGGACAAGCCTGACAACCGCGGGCGGCCTGCTGGAGCTTCGAGATGGTGGGCCGAGGAGGAATTAACGGCGCGGCAGTTTCAGTGAGCTTGCCACGCGATCGCGTTGTGCCGCTCGGCTCCTCGATGAGATGACGCTCCATGCCGGA
>DATHEW010000189.1:0-2708 GCA_035318425.1 Candidatus Acidiferrum sp.
ATTTGAAGAAGCGCTTTCTCAGCTAGATTCGGGTTCACCTCCGCGAGCGCCAGTTGGCGAAGCAGCAGCGTGCGGAAGCGCGGCGCGGAAGTTGGCAAAGTTGGCAGTGCCACGTGCGTGCGCGAGGGATCGGCCGCGAAACGCAGCGATCGCAGCGAGCCTACGGGTGCGGGCGCGGGTGCCCCTGCGCGCGAGCGCGCATGCGTGAGGTGAGAGCGGGGATGGGGGCTTGGGCGGCAAAGCGGCTGACGCTGCATCGCGCAGCATAGATCACAATCGGCCCGCTGTAGGACAGCGCAAATTCGTGGGAGCCGGCTAGTCCGTCGCGGCGGGCTCGTCCGACAAGGCCAGCCACGGCGTGAACAGCCTGGGCTGATCGCCGGTCAGGTTCCGGCGCATCTCGGCGTTGGGCGTGCCCAGCACTTCGCCGGTGACGGTTGCGGTCTGCATCAGCGGGGCCATCAAATGGCCGATGTTGGCGAAATGCTCGAGCGCGGCGTCGGCGTCGCGGTAGCGCTCGAACACGATCGCCTCGCTCTCGTCCGCGTTGAAGAAGATTTCGTACTGGAGCGTGCCGGTGTCCTTGGTGCGCACGATCTCCATCGCCTGCTCGGTGAGGCGCTTCCATTCCGCGAGCTTGCCGGGGAAGAATTTGACGCGGGCGATGCCTTTGATTTCTTGCATTGGGGCCTCGTCAGTGGATTATTCGTCGGGAAGTGTGATGTGAGCCTTCCTGCCATCTTCAAGCGTCACAATGTAGCCGTAGATCATATCGTCGTTGCCCACGTCAGCTTCCATTGACCATTCCTGCGCTTCCAAGTCTTCGACTGCCATGCCCAGCGCTATCGCGACCGCTTCGGCCTGACGTCTTGCACGTTGTTCTTCTAGCTGCTGATTACTCATCGCGCCCTCCAGAAAGCCACTAAGCCTCGAGTTCAAGCGGGAACTCGTCGTATGTTCGTCCATGCAACTCACGGCCAGACACTTTCTTATTTTGGCCGCCCCATTGTTTGAAGAAGAACGCGACGTCATCGCGGCGGCAAATTTCATGCAGTCGATCGACCCATTCCGCAGCCATCGGTCTGGCCCTTGGACCAGATTCGCCACCGATAATTGCCCAATGAACCTTGCGCAGGTCGACGTCATCGATCCTTCCAATAAGCGGCTCGAACGAAACGAACAGCGTGGCATCCTCAATCGTGACTAGGTGCTCAAGCCGCTCGGTAACTTCCGCGCTTTCGACCGACGTACCGACCCACGCATTCTGAAGAACCGACAACTGTCCAGTCCGGAACATTGTCGCCAGCCGATTAGGCCGCTTTGTCAAAATCTGGAAATGATGTTGCGGGCATTTAGCCATCACATCCCAGACCTTTCGGATGAAATCGTCAGGCACGTCTTCATGGAACAGATCACACATCGAATTGACGAAAATTCTCTTCGGCCGGCGCCACTCTAACGGTGCCGCCAGACTCGAATGGTCGACATTCACGCGGCCTGTCCAGACGTATCGACCTCCACTCTTCCGGGTGGTGCCCGCGTACTTTTCATGTCCCATGGCCTGAAGCCGAGCCGCCATACGCATTGCATAGCAGTTAGTGCATCCGGCTGAGGCCAACGTGCATCCAGCGACCGGATTCCACGTGACATCGGTCCATTCGATCTCTGAAATGCCGGCCATTACGCGGTCCTCAATATGTGGTTTGCAATGCGCATAGCCGCTTGAGACGCCGCCGGACTTGGATTGGCGCATGCGAACATGAGAGAGAAATCATGCCGCCTGCCTCGGCCGAGCGGCAAATATGTTTTCGCAACGCCGCCTGCGAACACATCTTGCAGATGGTCGCGGAACATCTCGGAAAATTGCTTTGCCTTTGCAATCTTTTCTAGCCTCGTATCGACACTCCCAAAGAGGTCTCCTGGCGCATCTGCCTGCCGGACAGCCTTGGTGCGCCAAGCGGTTGAGCCCCAAAGCTCATCGATTTTCGTCGCCCCGGGCAAGAAACTGCCGTCGTCCCTTATCTGGCGCGACATTCCGTCGACTGGCACGAGGTACCACAAATCCACCTTTCTCGTGGCAGCAATCAACTCGATAGTTTCCCAGCGAACGCTGAGGCCGAACGGATCAAGAAACACGACGGCCCGGTCGAGCCGTCCACCAGAAAGGGCCTCACAGAATTCCACGAGTCGTTCGTTGGCATCGCCATGGACCGACTTGATGTTTCGATCTGGAAATTGCTTGGACAAACTCGATAACGACCGAACGTTTTCCTGATTCTTGTCGATGAACAAGTATTCATCGAATGATGGTTCTACGGTCAATGCCCGAACCGGTGAGCCTTCAAGAACCTCCCCGGCAGGAAACAGGGTCGGGTCGTTTCCTCGGTCCAGTTCCGTTTTCGCGATTGATGCCCCTGATCCGGCGAATCCGTCGACATAGAAGAGCCGAAAATCCTGCTTCTTCATGACGGTAACGTAAGCCGACAGGTACTTGGCAACTACGTCCAACTTGCGTCGAGTATGCTCGCCGCCAAAGGACTGAACACGATCGCCCATGAAAGCCTCCGCAATTTCCATGTGAGAACATAACAGGAACACGCACGCCTTTCTAGTGCCGCCAAATCTGATGCCGGCGCGTACATCAGCGCGATCCGCACGAAGCGGTCGGCCATTAGGCCGTCGGCGTTGTCTCCACCCGCAAATACCCA
>DATHEW010000190.1:0-4889 GCA_035318425.1 Candidatus Acidiferrum sp.
TCGCCAGGGGAATCATTCCGGCGATCAGCGTGAACGTCGTCATCAGGATCGGTCGCAAGCGATCGCGGTTGCCTTGAAGAATCGCCGCGAAACGTTCCATGCCCTGCCGCCGCAGGTTGTTCATGTGATCGATCTGGAGAATAGCGTTCTTCTTCACCACGCCGAACAGCACGAGCATTCCCAGCGCGGAGTAGAGATTGATCGTCTGATTAGTCAGCCAAAGCGACAGCAGCGCAAACGGAACTGACAGCGGGAGCGACAGCAGGATCGTGAAAGGATGCACCAGGCTCTCAAATTGCGAAGCCAGGATCAGGTACATCAGGATCACCGAGAGCAGAAACGCCCAAAGGAATTCCTGGAACGTCGTTTCCAATTCCCGCGCACGGCCTGAAATGCGCGTCGTGTAAGTCTCCGGCATGTTCATCTGCGCAACTTCAGCGCGCAGGGCAGCAATTCGATCCGCTTGCGCGAATCCCGGCGCGACCGCGGCGCGCAGACTGACCTGACGCTGCCTGTCCAAGCGATCGATGCGCGACGCCGTGGTTGCTTCAACGATTTTCACCACGTTGTCCAATCGCACGAGACCGCCATCGCGTCGCGGCACGAACAGCCCGGTGATCTGCCGCACATCCGTGCGGTCCTGTTCCGCGAGGCGAAGCTGCACATCGTAATCTTCGTTCACCGAAACATCGCGGAACTGCGACACCTCCTGCTCGCCACCAACCATGATGCGCAGAGCATCGGCGATGTCTTCGATGTCCACCCCAAGCCGGGCTGCGCGCTCGCGATCGATCTCCACGCGTAGCTCCGGCTTGTCGAGCTTCAGCGTTGTGTCGGCATCCAGGAGGCCGAGCTCCGGCGCCTTCTTGCGCAGCACTTCTGCGTAGCCTGAGAGTGTTTCGAGATCCGGCCCCAACAGCGCGAAATCAATGTCGATGTTCGGGCCGCCCAAACTGAAGGTCTGCGGATTGCGCACCGAGATGCGTAAATCTGAAAACCTCTTCAACCGCTTGCGAACCTCCAGCATCACGTCGCGCTGGGAGTAATTGCCTTCGAACGCCCGCCACGGTTTCAGTTGAAGCAAGCGCTTCCACGCAAATGTCCGTTCCGAATGAGGCGCGAGACGGACGTAAATACGCCCGTTGTTCACACTGCCGAGGGCGCCGCTTCCACCGATGGAAGCGAGCACGAGTTCAATGCCGTGGATATTCTTCAACTCATCTTCCACCTCGGTGGACACGCCGTTCATCGCCGTGAGACTCGCGCCTTCGGGCGCCAACACGTTGATGTCGAACTCGCCTTCGTCCACGTTCGTCGGCACGTATTCCTGCTTTACCACCTTGTAGAGCGGAACGGAGGACACGACGACGAGCGCCGCCACCGACATGACCAGCACGCGATGTCGCAACGCCCAACCCAGCAACCGCGTATAGCCCGCGTCGATGCGGCCGTAAATTCCGCTCCGGGACTTCGCGTGCCCGTGTTCGTCCTCCTCCTTCCCAATCCGCCGCAACAAACGTGCGCTCATCATGGGTGTGAGCGTGAATGACACCAGCAAGCTCACCAGCACGGACACCGCCGCCGTAATACCGAACTGGTATAGGAACCGCCCCGAGATGCTCGACATGAACGAGACCGGCACAAAAATCACGACGAGACTCAGCGTCGTCGCCATCACCGCCAGTGCAATCTCCTTGGTTGCGGCCGCCGCCGCCTCGAACGGCCGCATCTTCTTCTCCTCGATGAAACGGAAAATGTTTTCGAGCACCACGATGGCGTCGTCGATCACGATGCCGACCATCAGCACGAGCGCGAGCATCGTGACGCTGTTCAGCGTGAACCCGAGCACCTTCATCATGCCGAACGTGGCGATCACCGAAGTCGGAATCGCCACCGCTGCAATGATCGTGGCGCGCCAGTTGCGCATGAACGCGAGAACGACCAAACACGCCAGCGCGCTGCCCAGCACGAGGTGAACGTTGATCTCGTGCAACGCCTCGTAAATGTACCGCGACTGGTCGCGGATGATCTCAAGCTTCACATCATTCGGAAGCTGCGCCTGAACGCTACCGATCTTAGCTTTGATGCCTTCGATCACGGCAACTGTGTTCGCGCCGGATTGCCTTCGGACTTCCAGCGTGACCGTCGGCACACCATTCAATCGCGCCAGCGAGCGCTGTTCCTTCGTGCCGTCCTCCGCCCATCCAATGTCGCGCACGCGTACCGGCGAGTTGCCTCGCGTGGTAATGACAAGATCGTTGAAGCCTTCCGTCGTGCGAATCCGTCCCAGCGTGCGCAACGTTTGTTCACGCACGGACGTGGTGACGTTGCCGCCGGGGATGTTCGCGTTCTGCCGCTGGATGGCGTCGTGAACTTCCGCGATGGGAATCTGGTAGGCGGCGAGACGGTCGGCATCGACCCAGACATTCATCGCGCGTTCGAGCCCGCCAATGATTTCGACTTCGCCCACGCCGGATGAGCGTTCGATCTGCACTTTCACGATCTTGTCGGCGATCTCCGTCAACTCGCGCTGCGACCGCGTTCCCGACAATGCGATGGTAAGCACCGGCGAAATGTCATTGTCGGCTTTGGTGACGACCGGAGGATCGGCCTCGTCCGGCAAATTGCGCACGACAGGCGCGAGGCGATCACGTACGTCCTGTGCAGCATCGTCGATGTTCCGGCTCAGATCGAACGTGACGATGATGAACGAAACGCCGGCGCCATTGATGGAGCGCAGTTCCTTGATGCCTTCGATCGCATTGATCGCCTCCTCGATCGGTTGTGAAATTTGCGCTTCAACTTCCATCGGCGAAGCACCGGGCAAACGGGTGCTGACGCGAATCGTCGGCAGATCGACCGAGGGAAAGCGATCCACGCCGAGCTTAAAGTAAGCGGTGGCGCCGACGACGACCAGCGCCAGGATCAACATCGAGGCGAAGACCGGCCGGCGAATGCAAATGTCAGCGAGCTTCTGCATCAGCGATCGCCTGGTTCAACCATCCTGTGCTCCCGCGGTTTTCACAGTCGCGGGCCCGGCTTCCTTCACCGTGACAGATTGGCCGGTGCGCAGGTTGCCGGGATCGAGCACCACGACATCGTTTGGTTTCACGCCCGACATCGCTTCAACCCAATCGCCACCGCGACGCCCCGTCTGGATGCGTGTCTCGAACGCTTTTCCGTCACGCACCACAATGACCTTCTCCAAACCCGCGAACGTGATCACCGCATTCGTCGGCACAGCCAGACTGGATTCCCGTTCATTGGTTACAATCTCCGCGCGTACGAAAAGACCGGGTCGCAGCACGCCATTGTTCGGCACGTCAGCTTCAACCATCAGCATGCGATTCAAATCGCTGATCGCGGGGCTAAGGCGGGCAATGCGGCCCTCGTGTGCTTTGGTATCGCCCTCGACACGGAGTCGAACCGCCTGGCCAATGCGCACATTGAGCGATTCACGTTCTGGCACCTCAAGCTTCAGCCGCAACGGATCAACGCGAACCACGTTCGCGACTGGCGCGCCGATCGCGAGATACTCGCCCGGCGACGCAATCCGCGCCTGAACCGCTCCATCGAACGGCGCGCGGATCGAGGTGTCCGCAAGATCCTGCTGCGCCATTTCAAATTCAGCGCGGCGCTGCGCGAGTATCGCTTGAAGCTTGCGGGCTTCCTGCGCCGCCGCTTCGAAGCGCGCCGCTGCGACGGAATACTGCGACTCAACCGTGTCGAGCTCCGATTTCGAGCTGATGCCTTCCTGGGACAGGTTGCGCACGCGCTCACGGTTGTTACGCGCCTCGTCAATCACCGCTTTCGCCTCCTTCACAGGCGTGGTGTTTTCGAGAGCAATGGAATCATTGGTACTATTAACCGGCAGGCCAAGCGCGACGCGGGAATGCGAGAGAACAGCCAGCGACTGCTGCACGCGCAACTCGTAATCGCGCGGCTCGATCTGCACGAGCAAGTCTCCCTTCTTCACCACGCTCCCGAGATCGATCGCCACGTTCTGAACGCGACCGGAAACTTTGACTCGCAGCTCAGCCCGCTCCTGTGCCGCCAATGAACCCGTCACGTTGATCGTACGTTCCATCGGGCGCGGAATGACACGCATCGTTTGAACTGCGCGCGCTTTGTCGGATGTGGCGAGGGGCTTTCCGGAATCCTTCTTCGAACAGGAAACGATCGTCACGACCATGAGCGATGCCGTGACGAATACGATAGCGCGAGACGCCTTCATGCCTCTCCGCGCAACGGATGGACAAGCCTCAGTCGTTTCGTGATCGAGAGATTTCACCGCGCTTGGTTGGAAGCTCACGCACGCGCTCCTATTCAGGCTGGGCCACGGGAGTCGTTGGTGAAGACTCAGTCTTCGGCCGGCGATGAAATCGCGCGCCGAGATCGCTCAGCAAGGTGTAAACAACCGGGATGATCAGCAGCGTAAGGAACGTGCTGGTGAACATGCCGCCAACCACCGCCATGCCCATGGGACGCCGGCTTTCCGCACCCGCACCGAAGCCAATCGCGATCGGCAGAATGCCCGCGATGGTCGAGAACGCCGTCATGAGAATGGGCCGCAAACGAACGATGCCCGCCTGCAACATCGCGTCATGCGCGTTCACACCTGCCGCGCATTGTTGGTTCGCGAACTCAACGAGGAGGATCGAATTCTTCGTCACGAGACCCACGAGCAACACCAGACCGATGAGGCTGAACAAATTAATGTTCATCGCGGTGAGGGGCGGAATGATGCCCACCGCGCCGAGCCTGTTCATGATCCACAACAACCCGAACGCGCCGAGTCCCGCCAGCGGCACTGCGAGCATCACCGTGAATGGGTGCAGCAAGCTTTCAAACTGCGACGCGAGCACCATGTAAACGATGATCAAGGCCAG
>DATHEW010000191.1:0-3281 GCA_035318425.1 Candidatus Acidiferrum sp.
GCTCTCGAATCCAAAACGATCCTGCGCAAACCTTTTCCGACCTTCCCGTTTCCGATTCGCCTGATGGTGAGGCTCGGATCATCCGCCCGCACCGTGTTGACGCCGACGAGGATCGCATCGCTGCCCTGGCGCAATTTCATCGCGAAGTCCCGCGAGCTGTCGCTCGTGATCCATTTCGATTCTCCAGTGCGCGTCGCAATCTTGCCGTCCAGCGACATCGCCGTTTTGACTGTGACGAGCGGAGTACGGTGAACGATCCAGTGATTGAACGCTGCGTTCAGCTTCGTTGCTTCGTCGGTTAACTCGCCGCTGACCACTTCAACTCCAGCGCGACGGAGAATGCCGAACGCGCGCCCGGCATGTCTTGGGTTTGGATCCGTTGCGGCGACGACGACGCGTTTGATCTCTGCGTTGATGATGGCTTCCGTGCAGGGCGGAGTCCGTCCGTGTGTGCAACAAGGTTCAAGCGTCACGTAGAGCGCGGCGCCTTTCGCGGAATGACCGCCCCGCGCGGCGTTGCGCAGCGCTTCCACCTCGGCATGCGGTTGACCGGAGCCATGATGCCAGCCACGGCCAATAATTTCGCCGCGCTTCACAAGCACGGCGCCAACCATCGGGTTCGGTGAAGTCTGGCCGAACGCGCGAACCGCCAGCCGCAACGCCACGTGCATGAATGCTTCATGTTTCACGTTCAGAATTGGTGTTGCCGAAAAGGGCGATCAACAACGACGCGGCGCAGCGGCTTTTCACGCGTTCATTCTTTGATCGAGAAGAGCGCCTCCGCAAATTGTTTTGCATCGAAGGGTTGAAGATCATCCGCCTGTTCGCCCACACCGATGAATTTGATTGGGATGCCGAGTTCCTTCTGGATCGCCACGACCATGCCGCCTTTGCTCGTGCCATCGAGCTTCGTGATGATCAACCCGCTGAGCTTCACTGCTTTATTGAACTCACGCGCCTGGTTGAGCGCATTCATTCCTGTAGTGGCATCGAGCACGAGCAACGTTTCGTGCGGCGCGCCGGGAAGTTTTTTCTCCATCACGCGATGCACCTTCTGCAATTCCTGCATCAGGTTGTGTTTGGTGTGCAGCCGTCCCGCCGTGTCGATGAACAAATAATCCGCATTGCGCGCCTGGGCCGCGGTGATCGCGTCGTGAGCAACGGAAGCGGGGTCCGCATTGTATGATCCCGCAATCACCGGCACCTTCAAACGATCCCCCCAAATCTTGATTTGCTCGACCGCTGCGGCGCGAAACGTGTCACACGCCGCGAGCATAGCCGTCTGTCCACGCTGCTGGATGAAGTGCGCGAGCTTGGCGCTCGTGGTGGTTTTGCCGGTGCCGTTGACGCCGACGACGGAGATCACCGTGGGACCGTCCGTTTGCTTCTTCAGCTCGGCGTCGTTCGCCGAAAGGCTTTTCTCCACTTCCCCAGCCGCGACGTCGAGGAAGTCTAATCCGGCACGCCCTTGCGACTCGAACGCGCGCTTCGCTGCTTCAAGAATCTGCTGCGTCATGGCCACGCCGAGGTCCGCGCCGAGCAGCGCGCCTTCCAATTCATCGAGCGACTCGGCGGTAAGCCGCGGTGACCGCGTGACGATGCGTTTGATTTCCGAGGTGAGCTTGTCGTGCGTCTTCGCGAGCCCGTCTTTGATTTTCTTAAAGAACCCGAGCATGGGAGAAATTCAGGAGAGTCCGGCGGATTGCTTCGCGCGAGCCGCGTTTTGTTCAGCGCGTTTTTTCAATTCCTCGACGCGCCAATAAGGGAGTTTGATGCCGCCGATGAGTGGCTTCCCTTTACTCAAGCCATGACAATCCGATCCGCCGGTCACGAGCAAATTCTGTTGCTCCGCCATGCGAAGGTAATGCGCCGATTCCGCCGCGGCGTGTTTCGTGTGAAAGCATTCGAGCCCGTCCATGCCGCAGTCCGCCAGCGCGGGAATCAAATCATCGCATCGATTCAGGCCCGGATGCGCCATCACCGCGACGCCTCCCGCCTGATGAACGAGATCGACCGCTTCCACTGCGGACATCTTGAACTTCGGGACCCACGCGGGCTTTCCTTTTTTAAGGAAGCGATCGAACGCTTCATCGAGGTTGTGGCAGAAGCCTTGTTTCACCAGCGCGCGCGCCACATGTGGTCGACCAGGTGCGCGGCAGTTGGCGATCTCGAAAACCGATTCGGCGCGCAAGGGTACGTTCAGCTTGTTGATTTGCGCGACCATTTCGCGGATGCGGTTCTGGCGCACTTCCTGAAACCGCGCGAGTTCTACGAGCAGCCGGGCGTTTGCCGCATCAACGTAATAGGCCAGCAGGTGCAGTTCGTGACCATCGAGTTCGGCAGTCAGCTCAGCCGCGGGAATGAATTCGATCTCGTTGACCGCGCAGGCGACCGCCATGCGCTCACAACCTTCGAGCGTGTCGTGATCGCTCAACGCGAGAGCGCGAAAACCGAGGCGCTTGCCGTGCCCGGCCAATTCCTCGGGCGTGTAAGTCCCGTCGGAAAAATTCGTGTGGAGATGAAGATCGGCAAACATCAGATCAGAGAGGGAAGAGCTCGCGGCAGGAATCAATGCGCGCCTCTCGCCGGCCGCAACAGATCACCTTTGACCTTGTCGAGAATTCCGTTCACGAACTTGCCGCTGTCGTTCGTGGAGAACTTTTTCGCGATGTCCACCGCCTCATTGATGCTCACTACGGGTGGGATGTCTTCGCGATGCAACATTTCGTAAATCGCCAGGCGCATCACGTTGCGATCGACGGTAGCGATGCGGTGAAGATCCCAATTCTTGGCGTGCTTTTTGATCACTTCGTCGCAGGCGTCGCGATTCTCAATCGTGCCACGAATGAGCGGATCGGCAAAGATGCGCAGCGCCGCTTCCTCGGCGGTCGGCGGCGGCAGTTCGATACGCTGCCCCCAGGTGGCTTTGGACTCATCGACACGCGCGGCCACGCGTTGGGCGTACCAAAACTGTTCCAGCGCCGCGTCGAGGTTCTCGGGCGGGTTCAAATCGTGTTGAAAGAGAAATTGAACAGCGCGTTCACGCGCATCTCGTCTCATTCCCATGCCAGCAAAGATGGCGTAGAACGCTGAAGTGGAAAGAAAAAACAACGAACTGTCGCGCGAGCTGCGTGCAATGGAGCGACAGACAGACTGACGGTCGCGCCAAAATCGCAGGCACCTCACTATCGATCACGCGTTTCAGATCGGTGCTAACGTAACGGCAGGGAGGCAACTTGCCGGGGCACATCATCATTATTGGGGGAGGGGATGCAGGGTTG
>DATHEW010000192.1:0-9846 GCA_035318425.1 Candidatus Acidiferrum sp.
GAATGCCGGAATCATGGCGTTCCAAAGGGACAGAGTTCAAAGCAGTTCTCGATACAAAACTTGAGCAATGGCTTCCCCGCGTCGGCGCCGAATTTACCTGGCAACGCATCGTCGGAGGATTGCTGCTCCTGCCGCTGCTCGCGCTTGTTCGCGGCTCCACGGATTACCTTAGCAACTACTGCATGGGCTGGGTGAGTGAACGTGTCATTGCCGATTTGCGCTTTGATGTGCTGGCCAAGTTGACTTCGCTCTCGCTGGATTATTTCAATAACTCGACGATGGGCGACATGTTGACGCGCATCAACACCGACACGATGAACCTGCAACGCGCGCTCAGGCAGGGCTGTGCCGATCTCGTCAAGGAGGTCTTCACCATCGGCAGCATGTTACTTGTGTTGATGTGGTATGACTGGCAACTGACGCTGTTCGTCTTCGTGCTGATGCCACTGGTCGTGCTGCCGTTGTTCATTCTCGGAAAGAAAGCGCGACGGGCGAGCCGCCAGCAGCGAAAGGCCAATGTGAACCAAACCTCCATGCTGGTCGAAGCGCTTGGAGGAATTCGCGTGGTAAAGGCGTTCAATCTCGAAACATTTCAACTCCAGCGCTTCCGCGAATTCGCCCGCCGCGTCGTTCATCACGGGATGAAAGGAGTGCAGGCCAAGGAAATGGCCAATCCCATCATCGAAGTCGTCGCCGCGCTCGGCATCAGCGGGCTAGTGCTCTACCTGTTCTGGTCAGGACGGACGCTCGATTATCTCGTCGCGTTCGTTTTCGGCATCGCCACCTTTTTCACCTCCGTAAAAAAGATCTCCGCAGTCCACATCCTATTCGAGCAAGCAGGCGCCGGCGTCGAACGGATCGTCGAGTTGCTTCAGGAGAAGCCGAGCGTTATCGATCCGGCCCAGCCAAAGGCGTTGAAGTCATTCGCGAAGGAAATCCGTTTCGAGCACGCCAGTTTTTCCTACGGGAAGAAACTCGATCTCGTCGTGCGTGATCTCGATCTCCATGTGCCGCGCGGCTTCAAGCTTGGTGTGGCCGGCGAAAGCGGTTCCGGTAAAAGCACGATCGTGAATCTGCTCTTTCGCTTTTACGATGTGACCAGCGGCAGCATCACGATCGACGGCATTGACGTTCGTGAGCTTTCCTTCGCTGACCTGCGCGCGCAGATGGCACTCGTGAGCCAGGATGTTTTCGTGTTTCGCATGACCATCGCGGAAAACATTGCTGCCGGCCGGGAGGGCGCGACGCGCGAGGAGATCATCGCCGCCGCGCGCGCTGCCAACGCACATGACTTCATCACGGCATTGCCCGAAGGCTACGACACGCTCATCGGCGAGCGCGGCATGACGCTTTCGGGCGGACAACGTCAGCGACTCGCGATCGCCCGCGCTTTTGTTCGCAACGCTCCGATCCTTGTACTCGATGAAGCGACGGCTTCGCTCGATTCTCAAAGTGAAGCTGAAGTGCAGGCCGCCATCGATCGGCTGGAAGAGAATCGCACCGTGATCTGCGTGGCGCATCGCCTCAGCACATTACAGGCGATGGACAACATCATCGTCCTCTCGCAGGGCCGGGTCGTGGAACAAGGGAGCTTCGACGAACTGGTGCGGGCGAAAGGAACTTTCGCCGCGATGGCCGCGCGCCAGGGAATCTTTCCGGCCGCGCGATGACGTGTTTCTTCTCGCGGCTTACTCCTATCGGTGCCAGGCGCGATAGATTTCGTAAATGTCCACCTTGCCACCGATGAAGTAGGGGTTGCGCGGAAATCTGAACTCACGTGTCGCACGGTTGAATGTCAGCATCTGCGGCACGTGGGGCTCATAAGGATCGTAAGTGGTGAAGCGGACTTCCGCCCCCGTTTCCTCGACTGCGTAAAGCAGCAGCGCGTGATTGATCGTGAGTTGCGGGAACTTCACGATGTGAACGACCGGCGGCCGATTCGCGCCGATGGACTTCATCAGTCGCACGACTTCCCGCTCCTGATGTCGTCCGGTGAAACCGACCATCATGCGCCAATGGCCGCGCTGAAAATAGCTTTGCCATGCGCCGCCGGATTCCTCCTGCAACAGCTTCGGCTTCGCTGCACTGAACTCGCGAAGGCCGGCGAAACCTGGAATGACGATACACTTTTCCTCGGAAGTGCATTCGCTGGGATCGCGCGCTACGACCTCACTGATCAACTGGCGATACGTTTCGTCATCCACCACGGGTAACGCGGGAGCAAAGCGCGCGTGCTGGAAAAACTGTCGCGCCGATCGGGCGACTGGAAAGCAATGATGTGTGTAATCCGGCTCGGGAACACGCGGACGCGTGCTGGTCTTTTCGGTCGTGTCGTCGAACACGTATTCCCACTTGAGATCGTTGCGGTAAGCAAACGTGTCTGTCTTGAAGTCAAACGCGCGTGGATACTGCTGCACGCATTTGCTGGCACAGCCGGTGGCCATCAACAGTGTTAGCAGCGCTGTAAGACTGAAAAGACGTTCGATTCGCGACATTCGACTTCCGACTTTGTACGCGCTGCGCTACGACACTGACAAATGCTTTACGATCGCTGGCGTGAAATCGCTCGCGAGTTCTCCAGTGAACTCGCCCTGCGCGACCTGCCGAGCGGGCGTGAATGGACGTTCTCACAACTGGCCGCCGCAGCTGATGCGCAAACGCCGTGGGTTCAAGAGGTGATCGTGTTTCCCCAGGGCAACACGCCTGAGTTTGTCTTCGCGCTATTGCGTGCATGGCGTGATCGCTCCGTCGTTTGTCCTATCGAGCCCGGACAAACCGCTCCGGAATTTCTTCCGCCACCCGCGCGCGTCGCTCACCTGAAGATCACATCGGCGACGAGCGGCGCACCGAAGCTTGTCGCCATGACGGCTGAGCAACTTGCTGCCGACGCGGAGAACATCGTCGGAACGATGGGGCTGAAGCGTGAGTGGCCGAGTCTCGCGTTCATCTCACTTGCGCACTCGTACGGCTTTTCAAATTTGATCACGCCGCTGCTGCTGCATGGCATTCCGCTAATTCTCGGCGGAACGCCCCTGCCTGAGATCGTGCGTCGAGCGGTCGCATGTTCCGGCAATGTGACGCTGGCTGCGGTTCCAACTCTGTGGCGTGTGTGGCACGAAGCCGGGGTAATTTCCGCGGACATTCGTCTCGCGATCTCTGCGGGCGCCCCTTTGCCACTCGCGCTTGAACAGGAGGTGTTTGCCCGGCACGCGTTGAAGATTCACAACTTTTACGGTGCCAGCGAGTGCGGCGGCATCGCTTACGATTCCGGCATGGCCCCGCGCGTCGATACGTCGTGCGTCGGAGAGTCGATGCGCAATGTCTATCTTGAGATCAATGGCGACGGGTGTCTCGAAGTGCGCGGTGGCAATGTGGCGGAAATGTATTGGCCTGATTCCGATCCCGTTCTTGCGCCAGGCATTTACCGTACGAGCGATCTGGCAGAAATCCGTGATGGTCAGGTGTTCCTGCGCGGCCGGGCGGGAGATGTGATCAACGTGGCCGCGCGAAAGATCGCGCCTGAATCGATCGAGCGCCTTTTAGCCACGCATCCTGATGTGCGCGATTGTCTGGTGTTCGGCGTGCCCGACCGCGATGGGCAGCGAGGAGATGTGATCGTCGCCTGCGTCGTGGCACGCAACGGCACGAACGTGGAATCGCTACGCCAGTTCCTGCTCGCGCGCAGCGACGCGTGGCAAGTGCCACGTGAATTTTGGTTTATCGATTCACTGGAGGTAAACCAGCGCGGCAAACTCTCGCGCGCTGAATGGCGCAAGAAGTTCCTTCAAGCAAAGTCCGCCTGACGCGGATGCGCGACGTAATTACTCCACGCGACTCGCGGTTGCTTATTTCGTTTGCGCGAAGAGCATCAACACGCGGGGACCGCGATCGGTATGGAGCTGAAATGCCTCTTCATCCGGTCCATGCGGAACGGCGAGCCCGTCGCACGTTTTGTCGAACGCCGGCTTTCCATTCACGAGCAACATGTAGTGATGCGTCTTGTTGCCGGGAATGTGATGGACCATGGCGTGCCAAGTGCCCACTTTGCTGTCGCGCTCGAGCGGCACAGGGCGCCAATGATTGAAGGAACCGACGATCTCCACGGTGTGCGGCTCGTCCGTATGTCCATCGGGGAGCCGCCAACGAAAAATCTTCGTGTAGCTGTGCTTCTTTTCCGACTCGGCGGTACGACGGGTCAGTGGCGAAGAGATTTGGGGTTCAATGAAAACTGGCGAGACGCGCTGTGGCGGCTTCGAGCCAAACAAACTGCCTAGTTTCTGCAACATGGTTTTGCTTCGGGTGACTGGCCGCGGAGATAATCAAACAACGCGACTCAGTTCAAGCGGAAGCAGCCGCAAACGCCAAAAATTTCCACGAAAAGAATTATCCGGGTTTCCGCGACGAACTTCTGGCGAACCGCAACGAGTGTTTCTACCACACCGTTGCATAGTCGGCGGCGACCGTGAATGAGCTGTAGCAACTATAAACCGAGCGCCTTGAAACGCGCCTTCACGTGCTTCAAATGAAAATCCGGCGAGCACAGTTTCTCGAGCTGGCCCGGCTCAAAATGTTTCGCCACTTCCTTGTCGGCCAGCAATTGCTTCACGAAATCCGCATCATCGCGGCCGGCGTGTTTCACTTCCCACGTCTTCATCGCGTTGCGCTGAACCAGTTCGTACGCTGCTTCGCGGGTAAGTCCTTTTTGGATCAGCGCCAACAGCACTGTCTGGCTATTCCACATCCCCAGGCTCAGGCCGAGATTCTTCTTCATGTTCTCGGGATAAACGGTGAGCCCGTTCATCATCCGCGTCGCCAAACCAAGCATGTAATCCAAGAGCGTACACGAATCAGGAAAGATGATGCGCTCGACGCTGCTGTGACTGATGTCGCGCTCATGCCACAGCGCGACGTTTTCAAGCGCGGCCAGCGCATTGCCGCGCAGCACGCGTGCAAGACCGGTCAGGCGTTCCCACGTGATGGGATTGCGCTTGTGAGGCATGGCACTCGAGCCTTTCTGCCCTTTTGTGAAAGGCTCTTCGGCTTCCAGTACTTCCGTCCGTTGCAGGTGACGGAACTCCACGGCCCATCGTTCCAGGCTTGCACCGATGATCGCGAGCGTGGTCATGAACTCCGCGTGGATGTCTCGCTGGATCACTTGCGTCGCGATTGGCGCCGGTGCGAGCCCGAGTTGTTTGCACACGAATGATTCGACCTTCGGCGGCAGGTGCGCGTTGGTGCCGACAGCACCGCTGAGTTTGCCCACCGATGAACGCAGTCGGACGACAGCGAGCCGCTCCTCGGCCCGGCCAAATTCGTCATGCATCAGCGCCAGCTTCAACCCGAACGTAGTCGGCTCGGCGTGGATTCCATGACTGCGCCCAATGCAGAGCGTGAATTGATATTCTTTCGCGCGCCGCGCAATGGCTTCGCGCAAATCTGACAACGCCTGCAACAGGATGTTCGCGCTATGCACCATTTGCACGGCGAAAGCAGTGTCCACTACATCGCTGCTCGTGAGGCCGAAGTGCAGCCAGCGCGACGCGGGATCGTCGATCTTTTCGGTGACAGCGGTGGTGAAGCCAATCACGTCGTGGTTCAGCGTCTTCTCCAGTTCACGCTGGCGCGCTACAAGGCCCGGCAAATCTTTCAAACACTTCTCCGCGCCCGCTTTGATCTTCGCAAAGTCCCGCGCCGGCACTACTCCTTCGCGCACGAGCGCCTGGCTGGCGAGGAGTTCGATCTCGAGCCAGATCTTGAGTTTGTTCTCGTCGGTCCAGATGGCCCGCATCTCGGGCCGCGAATAACGCGTAATCATCGAACCGTCAGGTTAGGACAGGAAAAGTGCGCGAGTCCACAACGGATCAAATTGGCGGGACCGCCCCTGAGAAAACCTGCGACCGAAAGCAGCGTTCAGTCAACGCTTCGAGATCTTCGCGCGGGCGGCTTCGAGAATTTCGCGTTCGCGCGGCGTGAGGCTGTGGATTCCGTGCGCGGAAATTTTGTCGAGGATGGGATCCACTTCGCGGCTGATGAATTCTTCGGAAGGTAACTCGGGCGTCGCGGCGGATCGCTGGCGCCATCGCACGGCTTTCGACGCCGCCTGCACCAGTTCACGTTTGCGCTGCCGCGCCTTCAATGGATTCCACTCCACGCTCGGCCGATGCATACTCCAGCGGATGTATCCCATCGCCATCAGAATGCCGCCCAGGTGAGCGGCGTGCGCAACATTCCCCGCCGGCACCACCGTGAAGAAAAGTGAAATGCCCAGTTCGATGTAGAGCAGATACTTCAATTTGAGGGGAATTAAGAAGTTGAGCATGACGGTGCCCTCCGGATCCATGATCGCGAAGGCCGCGATGATACCGAGCACGCCAGCCGAGGCGCCAACAACAAATTGTCCATAGAACTCCGGCCAAATCCACATGAGGGCCAATTGCAGAAGACCGCCCGCAAAGCCCGATAAGAAATAAACCTTCAGGTATTCCTTTGTCCCAAGGCGCGCTTCCAGACTGCGCCCGAAAAAGAAAAGGCCGAGGAGATTGCCGAAGATGTGGCCGAGGCCGGCGTGTAGGAATTGGAACGTGAGGAGCTGCCAGACAAATCCGTTTTGAACGCCTTGCTTGCTCAAGGCTAAATACTCTCCCACCGGATACCGAAGATAGAAGGTGGCGATGTTCTGTAATGCGAAACAAACAACGATCGCGACCATCACGACGGCGTTCGCACTCCATCTCGAACGATGGGGGTTCTCGCGCATGTACGAACGGTCTTCGAGCATCGCACCGAAAATAGTAGAGGCTTCGGGTGCTTTCAACGCGCATTTTCCGCGGGTGAAAAGGATTGACCCGACAGCCCCGCTTCTCCGACAGTCACGGTGTATTTGTAGCTCTCATCACATGAAAACGAACCATCTCAAAACACTCTGCGCAGTCGCCCTGATAGCCGCTGCCGCTTCGGTCTCCGCCAATGACGCGAAGATCGAAGCGCTGAAGAAAGAGTTTTCCACCGTCCGCACGCTCGAATTGCCCGCGCGCGCCGCCTCTACCATCTCGGCCGTCAGCAAGGCGGACCGCGCAGCGCTGGTCGATGACGTCGTCCGGGCTGCATTGGGTGTGAACGCGTCCGGCGGCTCATTGCTGGTCGGAGCTATCGCGCGCTCAACGCCGGATGTCGCTGCGGATTCCGCCGTCACAGCAACCTCGTTGCAGCCGAAGCAACTGTTGCCCATTACCAAAGCGGCAATCGGCGGAGCGCCTGGCGAGGCTGAAGCAATCGTGAGCGCGTTGACCAAGGCTCGTCCCGCCGCATTCGCTACGATCGGTATCGCTGCTGTCGAGGTTGCGCCCGGTTCCGCGGAAGCAATCCTGAACGGAATCACCGAGGCAAATCCGACGTTGAAGTCGCTGATCTCCCGTTTCGACACGAAGCGCGCGAAGTCCCCCGCCGCAGTCGTCTCGGTTCTCAAGCGCACTGAGACGTTGCTTGTGAAGCTCTCAAATACGTCGAAGAACACGCCCGAAGCAATCCTCGCCAGCGAGTTGTCGCCTGCGATGACGGCGCAACTCCCCGGCCTCACTTCAACTGTGCTCGCGGCGCCGCCGATCGTGGGACCACCCTATGCGCCCGGATCTCCTACGCCTGGTGAAATCAATACGTCGCAAAACAACATCGCACCTCCAGGTGGACGCGACTATTCCGCACCGTAAGCGAGCGACGTAACAAACAAACAAGCTTCGCGACAGCCCGGGAAGTCCCGGGCTGTTTTGTTTCGGCGAAGTCCGGGCTGGGATATGCGTGATGCGATGATCAACGAGGAAAAACGAAAGCCCTCCGGCATTGCTGCCGAAGGGCTAGCGGGCTGGCTCTTGATTTAAGCCTTCACCATTTGGTGCGGATCGATGACGAACTTTTTCGCCGCGCCTTTATCGAAGTCCTGATAACCCTTCGGAGCATCCTCGATCCGGATCATCTGCACATTCACGGCCTTCGCGATTTGGATCTTGTCGTAGAGAATCGCGTTCATCAGTTTGCGGTGATAGCGCATGACCGGGCATTGGCCCGTGACGAAGGTATGGCTCTTGGCCCACCCGAGCCCGATGCGAATCGAGAGACTGCCGACCTTCGCTGCTTCGTCCGCCGCCCCCGGATCGCCCGTGACGTACAGACCGGGAATGCCAATCGCGCCGCCAGCCTTGGTGATCTCCATCACGCTGTTGAGCACCTGCGCTGGAACTTCCTTCGAATGATTGTGTCCGCAACCGCGCGCTTCGAATCCTACGCAATCGACAGCACAATCCACTTCCGGCACGCCAACAATCCGCTCGATCTGCTCCGGCAACGGGCACGACTCAGAAACATCAATCGTCTCACAACCGAAGCTGCGCGCCTGCGCAAGCCGTTCCTTGTTCAAGTCGCCCACGATCACCACCGCCGCGCCCAATAAGTGACATGACGCGGCGCAGGCGAGCCCGACCGGGCCAGCCCCTGCGACATAAACCGTCGCGCCCGGCCCAACGCCCGCACTGACTGCGCCGTGATAACCTGTTGGGAAAATATCCGAGAGCAGTGTGAGGTCTTTGATCTTCGCGAGTGCCTGGTCGCGATCGGGGAATTTCAGCAGATTGAAATCCGCGTAAGGCACCAATACGTACTCCGCCTGGCCGCCTACCCACCCGCCCATATCGACGTAGCCGTACGCTGCGCCGGGCCGCGCGGGATTCACATTCAAGCAAATGCCCGTCTTGCCCTCCTTGCAATTCGTGCAACGACCGCACGCGATATTGAACGGCACGCTGCAGATGTCGCCCTTCTTGATGAATTCGACATCGCGCCCGGCCTCGACGACTTCGCCGGTGATTTCGTGGCCAAGGATCAAACCCTTCGGTGCCGTCGTTCGCCCGCGCACCATGTGCTGGTCGGAGCCGCAGATGTTCGTGCAGACGACTTTCAGAATGACGCCGTGCTCGCACTTTCGTTTCTGCACGGGCAATTCGAGTTTTGGATAATCAATGCTCTGGATCTCGACCTTGCCGGTTCCCATGTAAGCGACACCGCGATTGCTGGACATCATTTCCTCCGTGTTATGAGTTGTTGTTGAGGGATTCGATACGAGCGTAGAAGCATGCGCTGTAGCGTCAACAGTGCAGGCAAAAAACTTATTCACCACGGGCCGCAAAGCGTTGCACAGAACGAGTGCCGGCAGTCCGAACTACGCTGCTTGCTTCGCACGCAATTCCGCTCGGACGTCGTTGATCAAAATTTCCAGCGCACGCCCATAGTCCACGTAGCTCTTGAACTGCGCCTCCGCTGACGCTTGAACGCTCGCGTCGTGAAACACCACCGCTACGTGCGGCTCGATCGAAAACGCACCATCGTAGCCGCTCGCGAGCAAGTCCTTGATCACCGCGCGCACGCAGCCATCACCCTCGCCCGGCATCGTGTAGTCAGCGTCGTTCTTTGACGAATTCCACTTCGCGTCCTTGATGTGAACGTGAACAATCGCCTGCTTCACATGATTGTAAAATTCCCACGCATCCTGCCGCGCCCACGGCTGCTGTCTGGCGCGATCGGGGTTGAACACCGGGTTCGCCGTATCGAAGACCCATTTCAGCCCGGGAACTTTGTCGAGCAATTCGAGCGCGTGCTGCCAGCTCATGCCGCCGTAATTCATACAGTTCTCGTGGACCGGCTGGATGCCTGCATCCACGAACATGTTGGTCACGTCCTTCACGCGCTGGAATACGGCGGTGGGAATGCGGAACTCGTCATCCTTCGGCTTGAAACTCATGACGCGTACGAACTTCGTGTTCAACCGTTGCATGCGCGGGATGCAGCGCTTCACCTCGG
>DATHEW010000193.1:0-5380 GCA_035318425.1 Candidatus Acidiferrum sp.
CAACGCGACGTTCAGCACGAGTGAGATCAAGAAAATGATTCTCGCGCGCATGCGGATAATCTCTCTGGCGCTCGCCGAGCAGGCAAATCATTTTCCTGCTGAAGCTTGTGCAAAACTGCGCGCGCAAAGCGACCAATCGAATTCTTCCGTCGACGAGCGACGGCTTGACGTTTCTTTGAATCGCCGTACGCTCGCGGGCATGAAAGTTCAATTTGCCACGCTGCTCGGTCTGGCGAGCGCGATTGCTTTCGTGGCCAACAATGCCTCGGCGCACCCGGGCCATTCGCCGACCGATGTCGCCGCGCAACTCGCCGCTCCCGCGGCCGGCGCGGACCATTTGACGATGTTCGGCGTGGTCAGTCTGATCGTGGTGCTTGTCGTCACTCGCGTGGCCCTCCGCATTATCGAGCGCCGCAATCGCATGCGGCCCGTCCGCAACCGTTAGTAGAAGCGGCGGTTTACACCGCTCCGCTGTCGAGATAGCTCTGAAGAAGTATCGCGGCGGCCATTTTATCCACCGCCAATTTTCGTTTGTCCCGCCGAACATTTCCTTGCAACAAAATGCGGTTCGCCATCACTGAAGTAAACCGTTCGTCCCATGTTTTGATTGGCGTGGCGGTGTGCTGCTGAAGAACCGCGATAAACTCCGTCACCTTGTCCGCTGCCGGCCCGTACGTGCCATTCATGTTGCGCGGCATGCCGATCAGAATGAGCGACACGTCCTTGTCGCGGAGGATTTCCTGCAAGCGTGCGAGCATCTTGTCGAGCGGCTCCGCGGGAATGTATTCGAGCGGCGAGGCGATCATTCTCATTTCGTCGCTGACGGCAACGCCGATGCGGCGCGTGCCGTGATCCAGGGCGAGAATGCGCATGAAAGTTTCGCTCTCTACTGCCGGTAGGTGGTATTGCCCATCAGCTTCTGCAACGATTGTTGCTGCTCGGTCGCGACGCTCTGAAGCGCTTGCGACTTCTGCTCGGGCGTGAGCGCGGCGTTTTGTGTGATCTGCACCCGGCGCGCTTCCATCGATTTCTGGAGCTCGTAGATTGGCTGAATGGCTTTTCCATTCATGCCGTACTGGAGCGCCGTCATCTGCGCCTGCTTGTAGAGCGGGTCTCTCGTGAGTTGATATTGCTGGTAACGTTCGGGCGGCAATGTCTCACGGATGGCTCGGTCCCGCTGCGTCTCGAACTGTTCGCGCTGTTTCTGGCTCAATGCTTCCGGGCCGCCGTAGTCGAGCTGCATGCGATGCTCGATGGGATCGAGCGCGCGGAACACTTTACGGAATTCGTCTGGCGTCAAATCAAGTCCGCGCAAGTCCTGTCGCAGGCGCGTCGAGTTGTGGGAGTAACGCAAAAGAAACTCCTCCATCTGTTCCGGTGTCAAAATTTTCGAGAGCTCGGTTCGCGTGAAATTGCGCAGTTGCGCCATTTGCACCGGGTCCATCGGCTGTCCCTCGTTGATGCGGGCCATCATGTAGTTGTTGTGCTTCTCCATCGAACGTGAACAGACGTCCTGGACCGTATTCCACGTGTCGGCAGGCAATGCGCCAAGCACCGGCCCCGTGAGCGGCACACTGCTGGCGAGGCTCGGTGGCAATTTGATCGTCACCTCCCAGCCAGGACCGAGCAGTTTGTCGAGCAGGTCACGACGCTCCTGCTCGTAATTCCCGCTGGCCATCATGTTCTGGACCGGGATGCCGCCGAAATACGTGTCCGCTCGCCACCATTGCATGTCGGTGCGGACCGCGTGATCGAGGCGGCGCTTGTCGATGAGATCATTCACGTCGCCAAAAACAATGGTGCGCACCTGCTTCTCTGGACAACCCACGAGGCGCAGCCGGGCGATGTAATCCTTGTAAACCTCGTTCGTGACATCCTGCCAACCGAACTGCCGCCCAGTTGGAGTGAGCGTCAGGTTCGCAGGAACCGCGGATGTGGTGTGGGAATTCGGAGTGACAGCAACAGCAGCAGCCTTGTTGCTCAAAGCAACAATGGCGTTCGAAGCAGCGACTTGTTTTGCCGGTGTTTTCCCCTGCTCTGTTTGGCGAATGATTTCGCCACCGCGCGCCACCGGAGTCGTCGAGCGCTGTACATAGCCAAGGAACGCGGCCGCCCAGAGGACGTTCACCGCGGCAATGACCAGCAAGGCTGTGCGCACACGCATACGGGTATTTTTCGTTGAAGGCAGAGGGTGGTGCAAATCCAATCTCGATCTTACGCTCTCATTGGCGTCCAAAACGCAAAAAGCCGGCCGAGCGAATCGGCCGGCTTGGAAAACAACACCATCGCTTACTCCGGCTGCGGCTGCGTGCTGAATGACCCTTTCCCAGAGTCCGTTTGGCCGTCGCCGACGAAGCGGTAAGTAAAGGTTCCTTCGCTCGCGCCACCGTCCAACGCGGTAAAGCGGAGCTTCACGGTCGTCGTGTTACCCTCTGGCTGGCTGACAAGGACGAGCGTCGCTGTGCTCAACCCGTTACGGGTGTAAGTGTAAGTGCCGTAATCGCCCTCTTCTCCCACCGGTGGAGAAAAGATTTCGTGGTCCACAAACAGGATCGTGGCCGTCTCGGAAGGTTCTACGTGCGTAAACGTGTTTCCTTCCAGCGAATCCAGCGCAAATCCCTGCTTCGCTTCCGCCTTCTCAGTAAGCTTCCGCGCCACGACGAGCTTGTTCAGCGCGAGTCCGACCGAAAGAATTCCGATGCGGAGGTCGGTGGTCGTCCCAGCGGTGATGAGTGACCGCACCGCCGCTGCGACCTGATTACTGGCAGCGCGGCGCAAAGGTTGCAACGGCGTCACTGCCGCGAGGCGCGCGGACAACTCGCCGACCTGCGCCTGAGCCTCGAGAACGAAACTGTTGAATGCGTTGGTGGAACCAACTCCAAGTGGACCCGCGATTTCAGCAGGCGCAGTTCCCTGCAAAGGCAGCAAGGCAGTCGCCACTCCAATGAAAATCTTGTAGTCGCCCGCCACACTCGTGGACGATTTATTGAAAGCCTTCAACGCCTTGCCGAGTTGCTTGTGCTCGCGGGGCAATTCGGCCGTGACGCCATAAGCGAACGCGATCACGTTCGACACCTCGTTCATGTAATTGGTGTAAGGAGCTGCCTGCGCGCGTTGAAACAACGTCATGGCGAGAGCCAGCACAGACCATTGAAGCAGTTTTTTCATCGTTCTCTCTTTATCGGCAACTTTTCGCGGCGGTGAAGTTCGTTCTCACGGGCGGGAGCGTAGCGGACCGCGCTGGAAATGCCCGCAGAAAATTCCAGTCTCGCGCCACGGCGCTTCTGCTAAGTTCGCGCCATGAAGAAATGGGTTCTGGGTTGCGGTGGTCTGGTCGGAGTGGTGTTGCTCCTCGCGGTGGTCGTCGTGATCGGCGGTTGCGGTACCTACAATCGCCTCGTCTCGTTGCAGCAAGGAACGGAAAGTTCGTGGGCTCAGGTTGAGAACCAATACAAACGCCGCATCGACCTCGTGCCCAATCTCGTCCAGACCGTCCAGGGCGCGGCAAATTTCGAGAAGTCCACGCTAACGGAAGTCATCCAGGCGCGCGCTTCCGCGACCCAGGTGACGATCGACCCTGCCAACATGACGCCCGAGAAGCTGCAACAGTTCGATCGCGCGCAAGGGCAACTCTCGTCTGCACTCTCACGCTTGCTCGTGACCGTCGAGCGTTACCCAGAGCTGAAGGCCAACGCTAATTTCCGCGATCTCCAGGCCCAGCTCGAAGGCACCGAAAACCGCATCGCCGTCGAACGCCAAAAATTCAACGACGCCGTGCGCAGCTACAACACGGCTGTGCGGCAATTCCCCGGCTCCTTGGTCGCGCGGTTCGGCAACTTCACGCCCAAGCCCTACTTCCAAGCCCCGGCTGGTGCGGAAAATCCGCCCAAGGTTGATTTCAACTTCGGCAAGACCACCAATCAGTAGTGCATCCGCGGACGCTGCTGATGAACATGCTGCTCGCTCGATCAGTCCCGCTCGGATGGCTTTGCCTCTGGGCCGCGGTGATGGGCATTGCGCTGCCGGTCATGGCGGCGGAAGTGATGCCGCCGGCGCCACCGCGCTACTTCAACGATTATGCGAACGCGACGCGTCCGCCCACGCGCGATCAACTGAATCGCACGCTCGAACAATTCGAGAAGGACACCTCCAGCCAAATCATCGTGGCGGTGTTTCCGAAAATGCAGAGCGATTCCTCGATCGAGGATTACACGCAGCGCGTCGCGGAATCGTGGCGCGTCGGCCAGAAAGCGAAGAACAACGGCGCGGTGCTCTTTGTTTTCATCAACGACCGCAAGATGTTCATCCAGGTCGGCTACGGTCTCGAAGGCCCCATTCCTGATGCGATCGCCAAGAGGATTGTTGCCGACGAAATCACGCCACGGTTCCGCTCCGGCGATTTCGATGCCGGCCTCTCCGCTGGCGTGAATGCGTTGATGAGCGCGGCACGCGGCGAATACAAAGGCACCGGACGCACCGCCGCTCAAGGCGGCAACAAGCCCAGGCTGCCCATCATCGTTATCTTCATCCTGATTATCATCGTGTTCAGCGTGTTGGGTTCGTTCCGCCGCGCGACGAGTTTTGGAAGACGTGGCCGCTCTGGCTGGGTCGCTCCGATCATCTTCGGCGGTGGAGGTGGAGGCGGTTGGTCGGGCGGCGGTGGAGGCGGAGGATTCTCAGGTGGTGGCGGCAGCTTCGGCGGCGGCGGCGCTGGAGGGAGTTGGTAACCCATGAAACCTGGAGAATTTATTTCACAACTCGACGAAGCGCTCATCGTCAGCGCCATTGGCGAAGCGGAAAAGAAAACCAGCGGTGAGATTCGCGTTTATATCTCGCACAAGGAGCGCCACGACGCGCTCGCCTTCGCCACCAAACGCTTTCAACAACTCGGCATGACGAAGACCAGGCAACGCAACGCCGTGTTGATCTACATCGTGCCGAAGACAAATCAGTTTGCCGTGGTTGGTGATGAGGGAATTCATCAACGTTGCGGCAATGAGTTCTGGAACGAGATCGCGGCGGGAATGTCGGAGCGGATGAAGGCCGGCCAATTCACGGATGCGATCGTGAACGCGATCCATCAGATCACCGACGTGCTGGCAAAATACTTTCCTGGTGGAGGAGAAAATCCCAACGAGCTGACCAACGAGATCGCGCGTGATTGATCAACAGCGTGGAGGCTTGGATTCGTCAACGACCCGACTTCCATTCAGCGGAGCGCCATTCCCACTCGCCAGGCCTTTCCGGATTCTGATCGTCTGCGATATCATAGGCCGGAAACCGTTTGTCACCACTCTCGGGGACGCTGAAGCCGACGGATGACAGCACGAATTGACCATCCTTCACCTCGTACTTCAGCGGCTTGCCGGAAAGCGCGTCG
>DATHEW010000194.1:0-2726 GCA_035318425.1 Candidatus Acidiferrum sp.
GCGGAGCAATCGTTTGATCGCGCGCGTTGCGAGCAGGTTGTCACTGGAATGGAATGAGCAGCGTCTTCGCTTCGCCGGAAAAGAGTTTTCTTCCACCGACCACAGCATCGCGCTGATCTCTCCGAATCCGCTTAACCCGGCGCGTTACGTGGTGATCAACAGCGGATTCACATTTGCCGCCACGGGCGCCGGCAGCAACGCCCAGCAAACACCGAAGCTGCCGGATTACGCTGTGTTCAATATCAGCGGGTCCGAGACGATCGTGCTGGCGGGATTCTTTGATGAAGAGTGGCGGCCGTAATCTGGAACGAACATTGACGTTATCAGAACTGAGGCAAACGATAATGCATGATCCCATCGAGCACCGATGAGTTTGCCTCGGCACGTTCGTGAATTCGTTCCGGCGTGAGCGGGCAGCCGTCGAGGGGAAGCGTCTCGGTCGAAAAAAAGCAGCCCTCTGTCGTCCGGCAAAGTTCCTTGAGATAGTCGCACACGGACGAGCGAACGTGCGGCGCGGCCGCGTCCAGCAACGCGACGATCGCAATCTCTTCGCCATCCCGCAGCGCCACCGCATTTTCCAGGCAGCGTTTCACTTCCCCGGGCAACTCGTCTCCGTGATGCGCCGCCACCACCAGGAGATCAGCGCCAGCGGTGAGCAAGGCAGCCTGCCGCGCCACTTCGTCGAGGCGCAACACATCGAAGTTCCACAAATGAGTTTTTGCCGGCAACTCGTCCGCGAAGTTACGGCGCACCCGATTGACGAGATCCACCGCACGGCTTGCGGATGCCACGTCGTGGTAAAAAATCGCGATGACCAGCGGCGTCCCGGCTTCCTGGTCCCAGCCGGACGCGTCACTCTGATCGAATTTCGAAAGGCTCATAGCAACACTTTCGTTCGCGAACAGCGTCACGGGCAATCGGGGCGCGCCCTGAAAATGAGTAGGCGAATCGCCGAGGCCAGCAGCTCACCGCGCCTATGCGCCACCCTGCGACTCGATCCAGCGAACAGCAAAGCGAATCAGCTCCGGCGCCGTCTGCACGTTGAGCTTCTGTTTGATATTCACTCGATGGACTTCGATGGTTTTGACGCTGATGTGAAGGCGGTCGGCGATCTCCTTGGTGCTTAAACCAAGCCCGATGAGTTGGAAGACCTCAAACTCGCGATCGGTGAGCTTCTCGACGGGTGACGCGGTTTCCAGGCGGCGGCCGGAAAAAATATCGAGAATGTTGGCTGCCATTTTCTCGCTCACATACGTGCGCCCTTCAATCACGCGCCGGATCGCTTCGAGAATTTTTTTGCCGCCCTCCTGTTTCATGACGTAACCGCGTCCTCCGGCGCGAAGTACACGCTCGGCATAGAGCGACTCATCATGCATCGAGATGACGAGGACCGGCAGGTCCGGCCGCCGGATGTGCAGGTCCTTGATCAGTTCGAGGCCATTGGTGGTGCGGAGTGTGATGTCAACGATGGCAAGGTTCGGACTTAGCGCTTCGATTTGTTGCAACGCCTGGGGAGCGTCGTCCGCTTCGCCGCACACATTGAGGTCGGGCTCACTTCCGATCAATTGCCGCAGGCCGTCGCGCATCATCGGATGGTCGTCCACGATGAAAATTTGTTTCTTGGCCGGAGCCCGTGCTGCTTTTGCTTTTTTCAACTGATTTCCTTCAAGGCTTTGGCCGGTATGACACATCGGACCACCGTGCCGCCCCGCTCGTGCCGCTCGACGCTCAACTCGCCGCCGATGACGGAAGTGCGGTAGCGCATGATGCGCAGGCCCATGCCGTTGCTTTCGGGCGGCGGTTCGGCAAGTCCGCCGCCATTGTCAGTGATCGTGAGTTGGACGGCGTCCGGTGCATCGCTGAGGGCAACCTGGATTTCACGCGCATGCCCGTGCTTGATGGCATTGCTCACGGCTTCCTGTGCAATGCGAAACAGATGCGTCGCGGCGACGTTGTTCTCGATGTGAACATGGCCGGTACAGGTGAAGCGGCAGGTCACGCGAAACATTTCGGACGCATTCGCCGCCAGTTCCTGCAAAGAAGACATCAGTCCGTGCCGATCGGGTTCGACGGGCGAAAGGCCGCGCGCGAGCGAACGCGTCTGGCGAATGGCTTCCCTGACATGGCGTGCAATGTTCGCGGCGCGTGTGGCCTCGGTTTTGTTTTTCGTGGCAAGCTTTTGTTCGAGCGCCTCGGTCATTAGCTCGATGCCCGCGAGATGTTGTCCGAGCCCATCGTGCAAATCCTGGCCAATGCGGCGGCGCTCGCGATCGCCGATTTCGAGAATCTGGCGTTCGAGCCTGAGCCTCTCCTCGTCCGCGGCAACGAGCTTCCGGTCGCGTGCGATGCGGTCGAGCGCGCGCCGCACCATCGTTGGCACGAACTCCTGAAAGTTGGCGTCTTTGACGAGGTAATCGAGCGCGCCGCGTTTCATCATGTCCACCGCCACGCGTTCGTCGCCCTGGCCGGTGATGATGATGAAGGGAATCAACGTGCCGCGCGCCGTGAGTTGCTCGATCACTTCGTGCGCGTGCGCGGACTCGAGCTTCAAGTCGAGCAGCATGAGGTCGGCGCGGTTCGTATCAAGCCATGCGATGGCTCCTGCCGCACTGGTGGCGCCGGCCGTAATGTGGCCTTCGCGACGGAGCGATTTCTCGATGAGCCGTACCAGGCCGCGGTCGTCATCGACAACAAAGATCGTCGCTGCGCCGCTGCCGTTCATTTCA
>DATHEW010000195.1:0-2438 GCA_035318425.1 Candidatus Acidiferrum sp.
TCCCTCGCCGCGGTGTTTAGCTCCTCTATATTCGGGCATCGTGAAGATTCTGAGCACAATCTTGCTGTTACTGGCCGGCGCTCCGTTCTGCACACAAGCTGCGGACATGCTGAAATGGGACGCTGAACGCAACCGCGTGGATGCCGCGATCGAGTCGTGGACGGTGCCTCAAGTGCTGCGCCGTGTTGCTGCCATCACGGGCTGGGAGGTGCTGATGGAACCAGGCGTGGAGGATAAAGTAAGCGCCAAGTTCAAAGACAAGACGTCCGGTGAGGCGCTCCAACGATTGCTCGGAAAATTGAACTTCGCTCTCTCGCCCGAAACCAATGGCGCGTCGAGGCTTTACGTCTTTCGCACTTCGCGCAGCGATGCCACGCAAAAACTCGCGCCCATGATCGTGAGCGGTTCCACCAACAAAGGCCGCATCGAGAATGAACTGATCGTGACCTTGAAGCCGGGTGAGAAGATCGAGGATCTCGCGAAACGTCTCGGCGCCAAAGTCGTCGGCAAGATCGATGGTGCGAACGCGTATCGGCTGCGGTTTGACGACGCGGAGTCCGCGCAGAGCGCGAGCACCGAGTTAAAGGACGATCCCGACGTGGCGAGCACGGATCCCAATTACGCCATCGGCACACCGGACATCGCAATGCCACTCGGCGGTGGCGGGTCACCGCTCAACCTTACGCCCAAAGCAGTGGCGAATGGTGAATACGTCATTGTGGGCCTGATCGATACCGCGGTGCAAGGCAAGGAAGGCGGCATCTCGGATTTCCTGCTGCCCGCGATCTCCGTCGTCGGCGATGTAAATACTTCTTCCACCGAAATGCTGCATGGCACTCCCATGGCTCAAAGTATCCTTTACAGCATTTCGTTGAGCGGACTCGGCAGCACGACGGTTCGCATACTGCCGGTTGATGTTTACGGGAACAACGCGATGACGAGCACGTTCGATGTTGCCAATGGTGTTTACAAGGCGGTCAACGCGGGAGCGAACATCATCAATCTCAGCCTTGGCAGCGATGGCGATAGCACGTTCCTTCGCAATACGATCAACAGCGCCGCGCAACAGGGTGTGCAATTCTTCGCGGCAGCCGGCAACCAGCCCACCACCGCTGCGACGTATCCGGCTGCGTACCCGAGCGTCACGGCTGTGACGGCAACAGATCGTTCCGGGAACATTGCGTCGTATGCGAACCGCGGCAGCTTCATCGATGTCGCCGCGCCCGGCACTGCCATTGTCAACTTTGGCGGGCAGTCGTACATCGTGACCGGAACATCCACTGCCACTGCTTACGTCAGCGGGAAGGCCGCAGCGCAGGCTGAAGCCGCGAAGGCCGCCAAGAAGTAGTTTGCTCGTCCGTCCTTCTGAACTAACCTGCTGGCCGTGTCTCCATTGACCGACAGGCAAGTGTTCGGCATCGCAGTGATCCTTTACGGGATCAGCGCCGTGTACTCCATTTTCCTGCTGCGCCGTGAAAAACGTCATCACAACCGGCTCAATTACTTTCTCCTGCTCTCCGCTCTCGTGGCGCACACCTACGCCATGGTGCTGAGCGGGTTTTCCCTGAAGGCCTGCCCGATCAATTCGCTCTATGGCGCCACTACGTTCATCTCGTGGACCATGGTCGCGGCCTATCTGGTCATTGGTTTGTTCCACAAGCTTCGCTTCCTCGGTTCGTACGTCGCGCCGCTCCTTTTCGCGATCGGCGTGTTCGCTCTCTTCACTCCGCGGCACGTGAGCCAGGGCACGCCGAATTTCACGGGCGGATGGGGTTCGCTGCACATCGCGGCGTTCACGCTCGCTTACGCTGCGTGGGCCTTGAGCGCTGTGGCGGGCGCGATGTACCTGACGCAGGAACGCGACCTGAAGATGCACAAGCTGCGCGCCGTGCTCTCGCTCATGCCACCGATCCAGCGCCTCGAAACTGTCACCAATCGGCTGCTCGTCGGAGGTTTCGCGCTGTTCACGGTGGGGCTGATCGTGAGTGTGACCTTCGCGCATCATGGCGAGTTCACCATGCGCGGTGATTTCAAAGTCATCTGGGCCGGCTTCGTGTGGTTGCTTTATCTCGGGTTGATTTTGATGCGCTGGAAATTCTGGCGCGGACGACGGTTCGCCGTGAGCGCGATTGGCGCGTGCGCGTTCGTGCTGTTGACGTTCTGGGGCTCGAGCCTCATGTCCCCATCTCACGATCCACGGGGCTCATTGGTGCCGGACAACACTTCCCCGCAAGCCGGCCAGTAATATGCCCGTCGTCGTCCTCGGCCTCAGCCATCATTCCTCGTCGGTGACCGTGCGCGAACGTTTCGCCTTTGGCGAAGCACGCATTCCCGCCGCGCTGCAAACGATGCGCGAATCCGGTCTCGCCGAGGAAGCGGTGATTCTCTCCACATGCAATCGCGTGGAGATGTACGTCGCGACTTCGCTTGAACCGGCG
>DATHEW010000196.1:0-4133 GCA_035318425.1 Candidatus Acidiferrum sp.
TAAGAATCCCAAATACGCTGCTGGCCAGGCCAAGCCAGAGGCAGCGGTCGCGCAGTAAAAGTCGTTCGGCGCGCCGGTGCCGTTTTCGGCGCTTCGTAGCGTCAGCGTCGCCAGAAGACGCGAGGCGCTAACGCGACGGCATTCCCTGTCCTTTCACTCTGGCCGCTTAACCAAAAGCTATCGGTTTGATCGAATCCGAGTCCTCGTCGCTCAACTCATGCGCGGCAAGTTCAGTGATGTCTTCACTCCGTCCACGCCTCGTTGAGGCCGGTTCTTTCATGAAGGATCCGATCCATATCACCGCTCCCGACAAGCAACGCTTGGACGATTTACTCGCAGAAGTGGAAGCGACGGACCCGCGCTTGTGGAACGACTTGAAGCCTCTCGTCGAAGAACTGCAGCGCGCAGTCGTCGTTCATCCACGCGAGATCGCCGGTGACATCATCACGATGAACTCCCGCGCGGAACTGCTGGACCTGGCGAACGGTGAAACGGTCACCTTCACGCTGGTCTTTCCGCCGGAGGCGAACGTGGACGAGGAGCGGATCTCCATCCTGGCCCCGATCGGAGCGGGGATGCTCGGCTATCGGGTGGGCGATGAATTCAAGTGGCCGGTGCCGCAAGGGGTGCGCCGAATGAAGGTAACGCGAATCGATTATCAACCCGAAGCCGCGGGCGGCTTCAACCGCTAACGACATCGGAAAATATGAAACAAGTGAACAACAGAAGCGTGAGCGACGATGCGATGGTGATTCGAATCCGCCGCCAAAGTCGCGCTCGAGCGATCATTCAATCAGGCTCACTCATCGATCTGGGTCACGAGTATGACAATCAGGCGCGCCAGAATTTCATCAGGGAAGCCGCGCTCCTTGCCATCATCGCATGCGCGGCGGTGGCGTGGCCGGCGATCCACACGCTACGGATTCTGGCCGACTCATTGTGAACGAGCGCAGCGAGGCGCGAGATCATCCGCGCCGGTTAAGCGAACAGCTGCGAGAAGGCATGTTCCGTGATGGCGACGGCGGCAGGATGCTTCACGCGGCGTTCGGCCGTGATCGCGTAGAAGTCGCTGCCGCACTCTTCCACCTTGGCGATGACGCGAAGCCCGTAGTGTTTCAAAGCTGCCCGATCGACCACCGTGTGCACGACGGTGAAGCCGCGCCCGCCCGAGGAACAAACTTCCATCAAAGCGGAATCCTCGAATTCACCGATGACTCGCGGGCGAATGCCTTGCGCATCGAACCAACTTTCCAAGGCCGCTCGCATCCCCATGTTCTCGCTCGGCAGCAGCGCCGGAGCGCCATTGAGCGACTGCGGGAAATTACGACGCAGCTTCGCGGCCAGGGCCGGCACGGCGCAGAACGTGATGCCCGAACGGCCAAGCCGGTGATTGAAGGTCTTCGCCTTCAAGCTGCTCGAGGCGGGTTCATCCGCGAGGACGAGATCGAGCCGGTGGGCCTGCAGTTGATGGACCAGGGGCCCGATCTCTCCTTCACGACAAACGATGTGAACGGGATCGGCAAAACGGAAAGCCGCTTTCAAAATTTCGAACGTGATTAGCTTCGAAACAGCATCGGTGATCCCGATGTTCAGCCGCAAAGCGCGGGCCGTCGGCCGCTGCTTGATCGCGTTCATTAACTCGCGGCCGGCGGAGAAAATTTCGTCGGCATAACTGAGCACGACGTGGCCTGCTTCCGTCAGAACCAGATTGCGGCCGCTCCGTTTGAAAAGCTTTTCGCCGAGCGACTCTTCGAGAAGTCGGAGCTGCGCGCTGATCGACGGCTGCGAGACGTGCAATGCCTCGGCCGCCTTTCGCACGCCGCCCTTTCTCGCCACCGTCCAGAAATAGCGCAGGTGATGAAAGTTCAGCCATTCCATCGCGTGAGCATAGATAGCGACAAGCTATCGGTCTAATCCAATCGCAGTCTTAGTCGAAGCGTGAGGAGACAGCGACGGTGCCGCATGAAAGGGATTTCCATCCGGTTGACGCAGCCGCGAATGAATCCGGCAGCGTCGAGGCAGCGCCCGAATCCTTCGTCACATTTCAACCTCGGCTCTGCCTTGGTTGAATTCATGGCGGGAAAGCTCGGTGCTCCGGGATGTTGGCCTGCGGCAACCACTCGGGCCACTCCCGGCACACCGGTGATGCCGTGTTCCCTTCAGCGCTGGGAAAACGAAGGCGGAAGAACCCTCCGCGCGCGCGTTTGATTGGCGCACAAAAATTCGCCCCGAATCCATAACCGACCCAAAAACAAAATGACGAACCCACCAATCCACATCACGCCTCACCATCTTACTCTCACGCCCACCGTGAATGCTTTCATCCGCGCGAAGATTTCCGCCTTATCACGCATCGCGGGCGACGTTCTGGCGGCGGATGTCGTGGTCCGGGGAACCACCGGCGCAGCCCACCGCTTTTCGGTCAGCGCGCGCCTGGCCCTGCCGGGACAAGATATTCAAGGCAATGCGACGAACGCCGACCTTTACACTGCGATCCGACAGCTCGCCGCGCGATTGGCAAGGCTTTCACGCAAACGCAAAACACGGTTCGAGAAGACGATGAAAAGACCCGCAAAGACTCGGATGCATCCGGCGGTCGCCTGATTGCGTTGGCTGCGATAGGTGGGGCCTCTCTGCTTGTTATGTGATGCCTCACCTCAACTAAGAGTCGGAAACATGAATTCTCCGCCTGCTCGATTCCATGATAGACTGAGAGTTACGGTCCGCGCCTGAAACCATTGCGCTCTTATGGTTCGTCCGAGAGAGGCACGTCACCGCACGCGTTTTTCGGATTGGAGGAACTGGGAAGAAGGCAGGCGCGTGCGTGGAAGTTGGTAGGGAATATTAGAGGCAGGGAATTCTGGGATGAAATCAGCGACGGAAGACCGCGAGAGACCGATGCTCTCAAATCTGCCCACAGCCGAACGATCTGGTCCGCCTGCTGCGGAGGGCGTCCGAGGGGAAGGACGGCTTTTTGTGGTCGGCCTCGGGGCTTCGGCCGGGGGTTTGGAAGCGCTTAGAAGTTTCTTTAACGCAATGCCGGCCGCTAGCGGCATGGCGTTTGTCGTTATCCAACATCTGTCGCCGGAGCATAAGAGCATGATGGCCGAATTGCTTTCGCGTAACACGCAGATGCCGGTGTCGCGGGCGAAAGACGACGTGAAGGTCGAGCCAAACCACGTTTATCTGATCCCTCCGAAGAAGTGTCTTCAAATTGCCCAAGGCAAGCTCGTGCTGACCGATTGGAACATGAAGCCGGGCCCGAACCTGCCGATCGACACCTTTTTCTCTTCGCTCGCGGAAGACTGCGGCGACCGGGCGATCGCCATCGCGCTTTCCGGCACGGGCAGCGATGGGACGCGCGGCATCCGGGCGATCAAGGAGGCCGGAGGGCTGGTCATGATTCAGGATGAAGAATCAGCCAAGTTTTCCGGGATGCCGCACAGTGCCATCGCCAGCGGGCTGGCGGATTACGTTCTTCCGGCCGAGGACATGCCGAAGGCGCTCCTCAGTTTTATCAAGCACCCGCTCCTGACGCGCAGCCGAGGGTCGGGCCTCGGGCCTGCGCCCGATACCATGCAGAAGATCGAGGGCCTCGTGCGCGCGGAAACCGGAATCGATTTCTCGGGTTATAAGCAGAGCACCGTTCTGCGGCGGCTGGAACGGCGCCTCGGCATTTCGCAGGTGGAGAACGCCGAACAATATCTCGAGTATCTCCAGCAAACTCCCTCCGAGGTGGGAGCTTTCGCGAAGGATCTTCTGATTAGCGTGACCAGATTTTTCCGTGATCGCGAAGCCTTCGAGCGGCTGCGCCACGGGGGAGGAAGCTTATTCCCTTGGCATTCTGCTTCACGAGCATGCCGCGACTCTGCACGAACACTACAACGTGAAGATCTTCGCTTCGGATGTGAACCGGGAAGCGATCGAGTTTGCCGGGACGGGCATTTACCCGGCCAGCATCGCCGCCGATGTTCCTCCGGAATTTCTCGCCCGCTATTTTATGAAAGCGGAGACCGGCTACGCATTTCGCAGGAGATCCGGGACCGAATTATTTTCGCGACCAATGATGTCTTGCAGGATCCGCCCTTCACGCGCCTCGACCTTATCTCGTGCCGCAACCTGCTCATCTATCT
>DATHEW010000197.1:0-3701 GCA_035318425.1 Candidatus Acidiferrum sp.
CCTTGCCGGCTTCGTGCAACAGCGTGAGCGCATCAATTTCGGCACAGCGGGCCGTGCCATTCGTGAACTCGAAGGAGCCTTCGCCGCATGAGCGCGATCAACGACGCCTTGCGCCGGGCGAGTGGCGCTGGGACAGGTGCCGCGGAACCACCGACGCTCCCGACTGGCCTGCCGCCATTGCTTGCTGAACCTTCAGCCGCATTTCCGTCACTCGCGATGAACGACGGATCGGCGTCAATGCTTGAATCGGCGCCCGAGAAAAAAAGTTCGCTGCTGATCGTGCTGCTCATCGTCGTTCTCTTCGGCGCGGCTGGAGGAGCGGGATTCTACATGTGGAAGCGCAGTCAACGCGCGGCGGCGGCCGACAAGCTGCCAGACGTGCGCCAGTCAGCCGGTCGTGCGGAAGTTCAGAAGCAGCCCGTCTCTTCTGCCACTGTCAGTGCGCCTCCAAAACCCATCGCTGCCGCGCCTACTGCAGGCGCGCCATCCGCGACGCAGCCGTCGGGAACTCCTATTGCCGCAGTCGCTCCCGTCGCTCCCGTCGCGGCCGTGCCGGTTGCGCCGCGACCGCCCGTGCAATTTCCGCAACTGCGGTTGCAAGGCATCTACTATCGTGTGTCCAGTCCATCGGTGATGATCAACAACCGCACGCTGTTTGTGAACGATCAGGTTCAGGGCGTGACCGTTGCTGCAATTGATAAGGCGAGCGTCACACTGGTGTTGAGCGGGCAGACGAATATTCTTACGCTGCGCTGAACGCAGCATGTTTCAACGCATCACTCAATCGCCCGCGCTCGTGCGCGTGGTTCCGTTCGTAGTCTTCGTCGCGCTCACTTTTCTTCAGGACCGATTTGGTGAAACAGGGCGCTATTGGATTTATTTCGGAAAGACCCTCGCTGGAGCGGGAATGCTGTTCGCGGTGTGGCGCCACGTCACGGAGTTGAAGTGGCGCTTCAGCATCCCGGCGGTTCTTGTCGGCGTCGGCGTGTTTGCGCTCTGGGTGGGGCTCGATGGTTTTTATCCCGCCACTGATGAGATTTATCCGCGTTACATTTGTCCGCTCCTGGCGAAGATCGGCCTGACGAAAGAGTGCGTTCCTGCTCCAGCGCATCCGCCATGGAACCCGCACGCAGCCTTCGGAGCGGGTTCGACTCTCGCCATCCTCTTCATTGTGGTGCGGATCGTTGGGTCATCGTTGGTGGTGCCGCCGCTGGAGGAAATGTTCTGGCGCTCATTCGTTTATCGTTACCTGGTGCGCCGTGAGTTTGATCGCGAAACGCTCGGAAAATTCTTTCCGCTCTCATTTCTGCTCACGTCCGTGTTCTTCGGCTTCGCCCATCGCGAATGGCTGGCCGGCATTCTCTGTGGCTTCGCCTATCTAGGTCTCGTGGTGTGGAAGAATCGTCTCGGCGATGCGATGACGGCGCACGCGATCACAAACTTCCTCCTCGGCCTGTGGATCGTGTGGAAACAGCAGTGGCACTTCTGGTAAGCGGCGCAGGCTTATCCAGAACGATTCAGACCTCAACAGAAGCAAACGAAGGAAACAAAGCAGGGAACCGATTAGAATTTCATTTTTGGGTTCAAGACGTGCGGGCACCAAACGGATGTGCCGAATGTTCATCGACAAAGTGAGGCGGACGCTCGTTTCGGCGCTTCGTTTCCTTAGTTACCTTCTGTTCCAAAAGAATCGTTCCGGCTTCCGCGCCCGCAAAATTTTCGTGTAACAAGTTTCTCAAAACGCTTCTGAGGAGGGCAGAGGAGCAATTACTCTGCGGATGAGCACCATCGTGATTGAAGCGCAACAGTGTCCGAACTGCGGGAAGTTAATGGCCGGCGGGCCTCTGGCTGGCCTTTGCCCGGCATGCCTTCTGGCGCAGGGCAGCGCTGACACGCAAGCGGCCCACAAGCCGCCGTTCGTACCGCCACCCATCGAAGAGGTCAGGAAACTTTTCCCGCAGCTCGAAATTGTCTCGCTGCTTGGCGCGGGTGGAATGGGCGCGGTTTACAAGGCCCGCCAGTCGGCGCTTGACCGATGGGTGGCGTTGAAAGTTTTGCCCGCGGAAAATTCGAGCGGTGTGAATTTCGCCGAGCGATTCAATCGCGAAGCCCGTGCGCTCGCGAAGTTGAGCCATCCGAACATAGTGACCGTTCACGAGTTCGGTCAGGTGGGAACGCTGCATTTCTTCATCATGGAATTCGTGGACGGCACGAACCTGCGCCAACTCGAACAGTCCGGGCGTTTTTCCTCGCGTGAAGCGCTGCAGGTCATTCCGCAGATCTGTGACGCGCTCCAATACGCTCACGACGAAGGCGTGGTCCATCGCGACATCAAGCCCGAGAACGTGCTCATCGATCGCAAGGGTCGCGTGAAGATCGCCGACTTCGGCCTCGCGAAGATCATGGGCGCAGATCCGAACGCCCAACGACTCACGATGGAAGGCCAAGTGATGGGCACGCCGCATTACATGGCGCCCGAGCAGGTCGAGAAGCCCCTGAGCGTTGATCACCGTGCGGACATCTATGCGCTCGGCGTCGTGTTCTACGAGATGCTCACCGGTGACTTGCCTCTCGGAAAATTTCCTCCTCCCTCACGGAAGTTTCAGTTGGACATCCGCCTCGATGACGTGGTGTTGCGTGCGCTGGAGAACGATCCAGCGCTCCGCTACCAGAACGCGAGCGAAGTGAAGTCGCAGGTGGAAACGATCGCGGGCTCACCGGGCGAAGCTCGGTCTCAGCAGGGAAACGAACCGGTGGCATCGGCGGCGGAAACTTCCACGGCCGGGAAGTTCCATTACTGGGCCGGCTTCCCGGTTGTGGTTCAACGAGGAGATGAGCGCTCGGTGAATTGGAGCGGCACACTGTTGGCGCTGGCTGCTGCGCTGCTTTCGATGCTTCCGGCGTTTCTGCTGTTCCGCATGGTTTCAGGGCACTCGAACATTTCTGCCGCGCTCCCGCTCGGTTCTGTTCTTGCCGCGTTACTCGTAATGTTGGGCGTGCGTCGCGCGTTGAAGCGGACCGACGAAAACCCCCGCACGGAAACCGGCACGGTGATCATCCCCAGACTTTCGTGGTGGAGATCGGAACGCATGGCGTTCGTCATTGTGCCGCTGTTCATCCTCGCATGGTCATCGTTCGCACTGGTTGCGCTCGTTCCGAAGCCACGCGAGAGAAGTGGCGAGAAGAACGGCATCCATGTTCGACAGGTAGCTGGCGAAAACCCGCGGAGTGGCGCATTGGTCGCCAAACTGTCAGGTGGGACTGTTGAATTGCTGGCGGTGAACGATGCCGATGCTGGTCCAGAGAGTTGGTGGACACCCAGAGGCAAATGGCTCGGCGAAGTCGGGTACGAAATTCGAAACGCAATGAGCTATCATTCGAAGGACCGGACGTCAAAAGATTTCGTGCTCCGCATGCGTGATCTCCCGGACGGCGCATCCATGACTGGAGCGCAGATCGAATCAGCATCAACCATATCGAGCGGCGGGCAAGTCTTTCACGAAGGATCACCCGTCCATGGAGCTTTGCCGATTCGAGCGGCAGTGAGATCGTCGGACCGCAGAGCCACCTTGCTGTGCGGGTTCGGAATCAAACCGTGGCGAACTGTAGCGACGATCGATCCCACGGGCGCCAAGCAAAGTCTCAAGCGCGAACATGGCGATCCTCGTTGGGCGGTGACGGTGCATCATCAGCCCATCGCC
>DATHEW010000198.1:0-4133 GCA_035318425.1 Candidatus Acidiferrum sp.
CAAACAGAAACGAAAGGATTACATTTTTCGATGTTCCACGAAACCGCGTCGTTGTGACACGCCACGCGATAAACAAGACGAACGGCAGTAATCCGGCAAGGTGGCGTCCCCAAAAAGGAAATCGCGCCAATGCAGCCGCAGCGAAAAGTCCCGCAATCGCTGTGACCGTCACGATCAGCCCCGCTCTCAAGTCCGGCTCTGGCCTCGTCCGAACCAACTGGATCGCGATGATTGCATACACAATTACCAACACCGCGAGGCCGATGTACGCCGGATTAAGCAAGGCGTCGAAGAGCGACCCGCCCTGACGAGCGATTTCGCGCAACTCATGTCGCGGCGGCCCAAGACCACCGAACCCAAGCAATTCATAAATCGAGAAGGCCGCATTCTGAAATCCTACGCTCCAAAGCTTCGCGCCTGATGCGCCTCTCTTCAGCGTCCACATGTAGTAAAACGCGACGACAGCGAGGAGGATGGCTCCCGTAACAACCGGCCGGATGTGTCGCCAGCGAATTTGACGACGTCCCGGCGTCAATCGCGGCAACGCCGCTGCGGCGACTCCAAGAATTACGAAACCGAACAAGGCGTGAACTGCGAAACCGAGCACAGAGACTGCGGCAAGGCCGGTGAGTGCTCTGGGGCACACCTCGTTTTGCCGTTCCAACCGAAGCAGGAAATACAGCAGCCAGGCGCCAAGACAGATCAGAAGGGCGTAGGGCCGGGCTTCATTGGCATAGTACCACAGGAACGGCGACAAAATGCCTAGCGCAAAGAAGCTGCGACTCTGGTACATCTTGCCAATCAGTCCGAACGCCGCACCTGAGAGTCCAACCCAAAGCAGGTTCACCGCTCGTAACTGCCATTCGCTGGTGCCCAGCGACTTGCCTGCGCACCAGGCAACAAACATTCCGAGGGGCATTTGTGCTTCGGAGGTGGAGGTTCCAAGAACCTCCCGAGCCCAAGCGGAAAAGCTCGGAAATGTAGCGTGCCTGAGAGTTTGCGCTTCGTCGATCCACAAGCTCTGGCTGCTAACCATAGCGAGGCCAAGCAGCAAAGCGAAACCGAAGTAAACGAATGGCGACCAGTCGCGCTTCATGAGCGTTTCCGCACAACGGCGATCAGGCCCACCCCGATCGGGAACTGAATCGCAGACTGGCAAGCCAGCTTCACAAACGTCCATCGCAGCAAACCATTGATCGGTTCAGGAGGCACTTCGTCTTCCGACCTCCGATCGGCTTTGAATCCAAGTCTTCGCTTGAATCCACGCCATTTGCGCACAGCGACCACGAGTGGCAACGCTGCCGAGTTGATGTACGCGCAGTGGACTACTTCGATGTCTCCGCGTGACAAAACGTTCAGAAGCGTTCGCTTCGTGTAACGACGAAAATGGTGCAACACCACATCCCAATCGCTCCACAACGATGGCAGGGCCGGAACTGTGATGACAGCGATTCCGCCGGGCTTTAGTACACGCGCGAATTCCGCGATGGCCTTGCCGTCGTGCTCGACGTGCTCGATGACGTCTAGCGCGGTGAGCACGTCAATGGTTGCGTCCCCGTAGGGCAGATCGATACATGTGCCCTTTTTGACTCGATCATTGCCAAGTTTCTCGCGCGCAAGGACGAGAGATTCTTCGTGGTCGTCCACCGCTTCGACATCGCACTTCGAGTTCAGTTCTGCGGCGAATTTCCCTGTGCCCGCGCCGCAATCGACAAGCTTGTCAGTCGAACGGAGAGCACGGACGCGGGAAATCCAATGGCGTACGATGATGCGTTTGCCGGCATAGAACCAATGGCGGTTCTCGACGTCCGCAAGTTTCAGGTACTCGTCAGGATTCATCAGAAGAAAGCACGTGCTCGACCACGTAGGCGGGCCGTCCCTTGATCTCGCGGTACATCGCAGCCAGATATTGGCCAATGATGCCGAGGCAGAGCAGTTGCACGCCGCCCAGGCTAAACATCGCCAGCGCCAAGGTAGTGAAACCTTTCACCTCGAATTGGAGAAACATTCCGAACAACTGGCAGATCTTGATCGCAAGCAGGAGCGCGCCGTATCCGAAACTCAGGGCGGAAACCAATACGCCAGCAAAGGCGATCCATTGGAGCGGCACTTCAGAAAATGCGAGCAGCCCGTTCATCGCATAGGCGAGCAGTTTCGTGAACGATTGCTTCGGCTCTCCAACGACACGATCCTGGCGATCGTACATCACGACTGTTTGCGAATAACCGAACCAGCTCTTGAGAGCCGGTAGAAACAAGTTCACTTCACGGGCTTTCAATAAGTGATCTACCACGACGCGATCAATCAGTGCGAACGTGCCGCTGTTCGCAGGCATCGTCCGTTTGGTCAGCCGAAAAAAAATGGCGTGAAACGCATCGAACAACCATCGGCGCAGTCCACGTTCCTGCCTCGAGCGGCGCACGGCATTCACGACTTTGTGCCCGACTCGCCATTGTTCAATCAGTTTCCCGATTACCTCTGGTGGGTCTTGAAGGTCAGCGTCCAAAAAAATTACCGCATCTCCGCTCGCGTGCTGGAGCCCGGCGAGATAGGCGGGTTGCTGGCCAAAATTCCGCGAAAGGATCACGGCTTTCCATTTGGGAAATCTCGAAAGAACTTTGGCGAGTACCTCACGAGTGCCGTCCGTGCTCCCATCGTCCACCACTACGATCTCCCATCGCGCGGCAATTCCGTCGAGCGCGGTTTGAAGCCGGTTGGAAAGCAGATCCAATCCCGCGCGCTCGTTAAGCATCGGAATAACGACCGAGACCAATGATTCGGGTTCCGGCGATGGACTGGCGGCGCGGAGGCGCGGGTCTGTTGCGGCAGAGTCAGGTGTCACGATTGAGCGCGAACTGTGTTCTTGCGCAATTCATTCGTCAATCTTCGGGCTGCCGATTGTGATGGTACCAGCGCTATTTCCGCGGCGATCACTCGAACATTCAGTGGAAAGTCCGTCGAAAAAACCGCTGAGAGGCGCTGGCTGGCAGATCCCGCCTGACGCTTACTTCAACGCTTTCTGCAAGAATTTAATTCCTTTCGTCGCGATCTCTTCCGTCGTCGGTTCCATTCGACGCCAGATCGCCGCCGCGCGCGCGATCACTTTCACGTCTGTCGTGAAGGACTCGATCACTACGTCGCCGTTGTAACTGATGTCCTTCAGTGCTTTCGCGATGGGCTTCCAGTCGATGTGATCGTTACCGGGCGTGCCGCGGTCGCTGCCGCACGCATGAAAATGGGCGAGCAGCTTGCCGGCTTTGCGGATCGCATCGGCCTGGTTCTTCTGCTCGATGTTCATGTGAAATGTATCGAGATGAATCTTGAATGCTTTCGATCCCACATCTTTCACCAACTTCAGCGCTTGCTCGACGGTGTTGAGAAAATCCGTTTCGAATCGATTGAGCGGCTCGACGCAAATCTGCACGTCTTTCTTCACCGCGTATTTGCAAAGCTCCTTCAGGTTCTTCACCACGAGCGCCCATTCTTTCTTTTGTTGCGCGGGCTCGACAGCGTCCGCCTTCCCGACAACCGAGTAAACGGGGCCGATCACCGAAGGACAACCCATCGCCACCGCCTGATCAATGATGGCTTTGCAATAAGTCATCGCCGTCTGCTGCTCTTCCGCCGTGCCGCGGAAATCGCGTCCCGGCCCCATGCACGCGCAGACGCTGCCGCAGACGAGACCGTTCTTGTCCAATGCTTCTTTCACCTTCACTGGATCGATGTGCGACGGATCTTCGATCGGAATTTCCACCGTCTGAAATCCCCACTTCTTGAACTTGGGGAAGAGCTTCGTGCTCTCAGTGGTGAAGGGTGACGTGAACAGGAACGTGTTGATGCCAAGTCTCATAAATTTTCCGGTGCGTTAGCGCGCCGAGGCTAAGGAAAGAGATTGCGGAGTCAAACGGGAACTGTGGAAACACACGCCTCGCGTCACCGTCCGCCCTCTCCTGGAGGCGTCATGTACTGCTGAAGAATCGCGCGGCCAAACTCGCGCTCAGCGAACCCGATCTCCGCGCGAAACGAGTGAGCATCGTCCGCGGCCCACGTCGTGAATTTCTGCTCCGCACCACGGTATTCGAGATAGCTGGCGTGCAGCACCGCACCGTCGTTCACGCGTCTTACAGAGATCT
>DATHEW010000199.1:0-3408 GCA_035318425.1 Candidatus Acidiferrum sp.
AAGAAGGAGCCGGGATTTCTCGGCGCGGCGCGCGGGCTGTTCCATCGCAAGTTCGAGCAGACGGTGGCGGTCAAGGACGTGAACCTCGTCGTGGAAGAAGGCGAACTTGTCGGGTTCCTCGGGTCGAACGGAGCGGGCAAGACAACCACCCTCAAAATGCTCGCTGGCCTGCTCTATCCAACCGGCGGTTCGGCGCGCGTGCTCGGTTACGTTCCGTGGGAACGCGAAGATGGTTATCGCCGGCAGTTCGCGCTGTTGCTTGGACAAAAAAATCAGCTCTGGTGGGACTTGCCAGCACGCGAGTCATTGGAATTGAACGCCAGGATTTACGCCATTGAGCGCGGCTTGTTCACGCGCACTGTGGACGAACTCACCGCGCTGCTCAACGTCCGCGATAAATTGAACGTGATGGTGCGCGAGCTTTCCCTCGGTGAACGCATGAAGATGGAGTTGATCGCCGCGCTGTTGCATCAGCCCAAAGTATTGCTGCTCGATGAGCCGACCATCGGACTCGACGTCATTTCGCAGAAGACGGTGCGCGAATTCCTGCGCGAGTACAACACCCTCCGCCGCACCACTATTCTGCTCACGAGCCATTATATGGCAGACATTCAGGCGCTCTGCCGCCGCGTGATCATCATCGACAAGGGCACCATTTTTTTCGACGGACAACTTGCCGACGTCCTGGATCGCTTCGCGGATTTCAAAGTCATCACCATCCAGTGCGCCGCGGGACAAAGCTGTCCACGCGAAGGTCTTTCCAGATTCGGCGAAGTGGTTGAAGCGACGGACGCCACGGTGAAGCTGAAAGTGAAACGCGATCGCGTGATTCAGGTCTGCAAAGCGCTGCTCGACGAGCTGCCCGTGAGCGACATCGATATCCAGGAAGTTCCGATCGAAGACATCGTGCGACAAATCTTCGCACGGGGAGCGCAGATCACCGGCTCCACGTAATCAACTTTGTTTGTGCCGTGCCGCGGCAAACCAGCAGGTTTGCCCCACCTTTTTGGAAAACAATTTCGAGCGTTGCGCTACACCACGGCCGTCCAGCACTTGCCGAATTTCTCGATTACGCGCTCTTCCAATTCCTGCGCCGCGCAGCGGTCACTCGCGATGGCAAACGTTGTTGAACCGCTGCCTGACATCATTGCGGCGAGCGCTCCATTCTCGCGGAGAAAATTTTGGAGCACCGCGAGCCAGGGATATTTTTCCAGCGCTGGAGCTTCGAGCGAATTGTAGAACTCGCGCGCCCCTCGTCGCAGGTCGCCAGAGTTCAGCGCGGCGATCAACTTCTCCGCCCGGCCGCGTTCTCCATTCAAGGCTGAAGGAAATCGCGTCAGTTCCTTGTATGCCCAGGCCGTCGCGATGCCGAAGCCGGGATGCACCAGCAGAAACGCGCGGCCTTCGAGGGCGGCAAAAGGTTCCAACGCCTGAATCTTCTCGCCGCGTCCGGTGGCGAGTGCGGGTTTCGATTGAAGGAAGAACGGGATGTCCGAGCCAAGCGAAGCCGCGATCTCGTGAAGCACTTCCATCGAGAGGGGTGACACGAACAGTTCGTTTAACGCGAGCAACGTGGTCGCTGCGTTCCCGCTGCCGCCACCGAGGCCAGCGGCCATTGGAATATTTTTCTCGAGGTGCATTGTCACCCCATCGCGAATGCCGGCGCGTTCGAGAAACTTTGCTGCCGCGCGATGCACCAGGTTGCTCGCGTCAGTCTGCAGCGAGAGATCGTTGCAAGTAAGCGCAATTCCACCGCTGGTTCGTTCGAACGTGATCTCGTCGCACAAATTGATCGGCTGCATCACGGTTTCGAGTTCGTGGAAGCCGTCGGCGCGCTTACCGAGGATGTTCAGTAGCAGATTGATTTTGCAGCGAGATTTCCGGATCAGCATGGCGCGACAAAAAAGGCGCCAACATCGAAATGCTGGCGCCGTTGGAAAGCGTGGTCTCAGTTGTCGAATACACGAAAGCGGCTGCCCGGGACGAAGGGTGCCACATCGCCGCCACTGAAGCCGAGCGACGTGTCCGTGGCAAACGTCGAGTCCTCCATCAGGCCTGGCACGTAGCTGTCCTGGTAAGTCGGGAACTCAGTCAACACAATGCCGCCGAACGGATACGTTTTGTTCCGCATCGCAAAATCAGGATAGATGCGGTTCGTGGAGGTGAGCAGCGGATCGTATGACGGAATCGGGATCGGGAACGTCACGATTTCATAAATTCCGATGGCAGTCCGCGTGATGCTGCGGTTAAAGCCGCGGATAACACCGGTGGTGTAGGTCGAATCGGTATTTTCCCACAGCGCTGTTTGTTCCATGGAACGGCGCATCTCGCCGCCACGGACGAACTCAGTCGCGTTCAGAATGCCGCGGCCGAGTTTGCGCTCTGGTCCAGCGCAGCCCGATGAAAGGATCACTGCGCCGATCAGCGCGAGGTAAGTCACGATACGCATATTCTCAGTGTTTTCGCGCGTCAGCCTACGGGCGCCTCCCGGAAACGTAAAGTGGTTTCAAGACACCACGGCCTTCACAATTCGCCGGTGCTACGAAGTGAAACCACAGCGACGCAGCATTGCTTCGATTTCCGTGGGCGTGGATCCCAGCTTGCCTGCGTTGGCGAACAAGTCGGCCCCCGCGGCGGGATACCAGTGCCGGCGATCGGCACCTCCCAGGCCCGTGACATTCACCGGATCAATGGTTTGTTGAATCTTTCGCAGCAAATCATCCCGTTGTTCTCCCGTCGGTTGCTTCAGTGCCACGTCGATGCAGTAGCGAAAGCGCGGGCCGAACACCGGATGTTCGCCGAGCAGAAACGTGTTACCCGCCAGCGATGGTTTGCCGAGGCGGCGCGCCGTTTCGGTGAAGCTCGCCGCGGCGAAGTAGAGCAAGGTCAGCGCGCGAAACAATTCGAAGTCCCGCATGCTCGCATACAGCGCCGCAATGAGCCGCTCGGTCGTGACGATCTCGATCGTCGTCTGCATGGAGTATTGAAACAGCTCGTCGGCGAAGTCCTCTCGCTGCCATTTCGTTTCGAGAATACGCGCGAGCCGTTCCACCCCAAGCAACGTGAGCGGGAAACCCGTTGAGAGCAGCGGATCAACGAACCCGGCGGCCGATGGCAGCAAGACCCAATTCGATCCGGCTACGTAGCCGCTGAGGAACGAGAGCTGTTTTGCGTGAACGAACGGCAGCGTCGCCGTCGCATCCGCAAACTGTTCCTGCAGGCTCGGCAAGCGTTCGAGTAACCGGCCCCATGCCGCCGCGCCTTCGCCCGCGCGGATGGCGTTCGCGAGTTTTGTCTCCAATGCAGCGCCCGCACTGGTGATCCCGTTGTTGAAGCGCAATACCCAAATCCAGCCACCATCAAATACATGATGCATCGCCGCGTCATCAGGCGGATAAGGTTCGGTGC
>DATHEW010000200.1:0-4466 GCA_035318425.1 Candidatus Acidiferrum sp.
TTTACCAGGCCTTCAACTGGTCGAGCGGAGTTTACACCGGTGCGACGATGGGATCCGAGATGACGGCCGCCGCCGCCGGCACGATCGGCAAGGTGCGCCGCGACCCGATGGCCATGCTTCCGTTCTGCGGCTACAACATGGGCGATTACTTCCGGCATTGGATCGCGATGAGAAAGAGCATCACCGTGCCGCCGCGCATCTTTCACGTGAACTGGTTCCGCAAAGACGCGAGCGGAAAATTTCTCTGGCCCGGCTTTGGCGAGAACATGCGCGTGCTGAAATGGATCGTTGATCGATGCCGAGGTCGTGCTGACGCGAATGAAACGCCGCTGGGTTGGGTGCCAGGCCCAAACAGTTTCGACCTTACGGGGATGAATGACTTCTCACCGCAACGTCTCGCGGAAGCCCAGACGATCAACTACGACGAATGGCGCCGCGAGTTGCTGTCGCAGGACGAATTGTTCATGAAGATTTACGCGCACCTGCCCAAGGAGATGATCTTCCAACGCGAGTTGCTCGTCGCGCGGCTGTAGCAATGGTCTCAGTGGCGAACCGGCGCGGGCTGAATCTTCTCGCGCGTTCCCTTGACGTTTCGAGCGATGCGTTCGAAGACGAAGATCAGATTGCGAATCACGTAAAGCCGGAAAGAAATCCACGCCACCTCACCGCACATTTTCACTCGCTGCAACATGCCGAGCCAGAAGCCGCGCTTCTTCTCCTTGATTACCTGCGACAGCCCGGGCATCACCGCGAAACTCATCTTCTGCCCGCTGCGCTTCGTGTAATAATTGAGCGCAATCTCGATCTGGAATCCCTTGCGGTAAATCCGCGGTACCATCCGCCACACTTCCTTCTTCAGCGCCCTTTCGCCGCCCAACACCGGAATGAAATAGAGCAGCCGGTTCATCCAATACGTACGGCGGTCGCGAATCGCCACGAACATCCCGCATTTCGCGGTGAGCACAGGCATGACTGTGAGCGTAATCATTTCGTGCGTGAGACCGAGAATGTCCGCATCGAGGAACAAAATCGTTTCGTTGCGCGCGGTCTGCACACCGCGGCTCATGGCTGTGGCTTTGCCGGAGTTTTTCTCAAGTGAGATCACTCGGGCGCTGGTTTCCTTTGCCCTCGCAACGGTGGCGTCTGACGAACCGTCATCCACCACGACAATCTCATCGACGAGCGGGTGTCCCTCTGCCGAGCGGACGACCGCGGCGATGGTGTCCTGTTCGTTGTAGGCGGCGATGATGGCGGAAACCTTGGGCGTGGCGTGTTCCTGCACGTCCATCACGACCTGTTCGAGCAACACGGACTTCAGCTCGAATCGGTTTGCTTCCGCGCCAACTTCGCGCACTTCAATCTCTGTCACCATCGTCTGCGTGATCTCAGTGTCGTCACCCATGAATCTCCTTTTGCGGCACTCTAGCACACGCTGCCGAGCGTGCCGGAACATTGTTGCATAAGGCTGTTGCGCGGAATTTCCCTTTCGACAACACGTGCCGTGCTCCATGCTTTCGACATGGCAGGGTTAATCGCGATCGTTGGAAGACCAAACGTCGGCAAGTCAGCGTTGTTCAATCGCATCGCGGGCCGCCGTATCGCCATCGTTCACGATCAGCCTGGCGTCACGCGCGATCGTGTCATGGCGGAAGTCGAGTGGCGCGGCGTGCCGTTCACACTCATCGACACGGGAGGCATTGGCCTTGTGCGTGGTGAAAAGGCGGAAGACGTGATCACCAAGGCGGCCCTCGAGCAGGTCGAACTCGCCATGGAGGCGGCGAACGCGATCATCCTCGTCGTCAACGTGCAGGAAGGCATCACGCCGCTGGACCAGGAGGTTGCGAAGCGTTTGCGGCGAGCCAAGAAGCCGGTGCTCGTGGCCGTGAATAAAGTCGATAACGACCGACAGGCCGCTGGCGTGGGTGAGTTTCATCAACTCGGATTCGATAAATATTTTCCAGTCACAGCCATTCACGGCAGCGGGATCGAAGACCTGATGTTTGAGGCGGTGAAGTTTCTTCCGCAGCAGGATGTGGCTGAGCCGGTTCCCGAAACCGACGAGACGGAAGAAGGCGCGGCCGAGGCACGCCCGCCCGCGCTTGATATTTTGAAGCTCGCCATCGTGGGCCGTCCCAACGTTGGCAAATCGTCCATCATCAACGCATTGACCAGTTCCGAACGCGTTATCGTCAGCCCGATTCCCGGCACCACACGTGATGCGATCGATGTGCCATTCGAAGTCGAGACCGACGGAGTGCGCCAGAAATACATTCTCATCGATACCGCCGGCATGAGGAAGAAAGGCCGCGTCGATGACTCGATCGAATTCTTCAGCGTGAAGCGCAGCGAAGATTCGATCGAGCGCGCCGACATCTGCGTCCTCGTTCTGGACGCCGAATCGGGAGTCCTCGAGCAGGACAAAAAGATTGCTGCCAAGATCACCGAGGCGCGCAAAGCGTGCATCATCGTGATCAACAAGTGGGATATTGTGGAGGACGCGGTGCGCAAGGCACGCGTGGAGGAAATCGAGCGGCGCAATCGCAAGGATCGCGGCGAGAAACGCCTGACGACACTGATAGAGTTTGGCGAGTGGGTGCAGGAACTGTTGTTCTTCCTCGATTACGCGCCGGTGATTTTCACTTCCGCGAAATCTGGCTTTCATCTCGACCGTCTGCTCGAAGCGGTGCGCTACGTGGCGGCAGAACTGAAAAAGAAAGTACCCACATCGATCCTCAACCGCACGCTTCACGATGCCGTCGAGCGACGCCAGCCGATCAGCGCCACAGGGCAAAGACTGAAGTTTTACTACGCGACACAAGTCCGGCAATCGCCGCCCACATTTCTGCTCTTCGTGAATCGAGACGAGTTGTTCTCGGACGCTTATCGAAAGTATCTCGCTGGTGAGATGCGCAAAGCATTCGGCTACGAAGGCTGTCCTGTCATGCTCGTGCCAAAGCCGCGCCCGAAAACCGTCGAGCCAGTCCGCAAGTTCAAGCAACGTTCGCAAGAGACGAAACGCCATGAGCAGCGTGGGTCACGTGGACGCGTAGCACGACGGCACGCATAAGGTTCGGATTGGGTTCATTTTGGGTTGCGCTGATCGTCGGCGCTTTTTTTTGCGGCGCACTTGTCGCGCTGCAGTCCGGCGACAAGTCACCAGACGAAAAAACGGTGACGAGTCACCGCACTCCAAAGAAGTTGGACTTGCTCTCGCGCGTTGCGCGCCTTACCCAACTCGCGTGCTTGCGAAGAGAGTCATCCCTTGCCTCGATGTTCACGGCGGCCAGGTGACGCGCGGTGTTCAGTTCGGCCGCGCAGAAGAAGGTGGTCTGCGAAACGTCGGCGATCCCGTCGAACTTGCTGTGCGCTACAACAACCAGGGCGCGGACGAAATGGTCTTCTTCGACATCACTGCCAGCGCTCACGGTCGCGCCACTATTGTCGATGTCATCGAGCGCACCGCCGACCAATGCTTCATGCCGCTCACGGTCGGTGGAGGAATTCGCACCGTGGACGACATGCACGCGATGCTGCTTGCGGGTGCTGACAAAGTGAGCATCAACTCCTCCGCGCTCGCCACGCCTGACCTCATCCGCACAGGCGCTGAAAAATTCGGCAGTCAGTGCATCGTCGTCTCCATTGATTGCAAACGTGTCGGGCCGGACCGTTGGGAAGTTTTCTCGCATGGCGGCCGCAAATCGACCGGACTCGAAACGGTCGAATGGGCGAAACGCGCCGTGTCGCTGGGCGCTGGCGAGATTGTGCTGAACAGCATTGATGCGGACGGAACCAAGGCCGGCTTCGACCTGGAAATAACCCGTCGCGTCAGTGAATCCGTGGGTGTGCCAGTCGTCGCGAGCGGCGGCGCGGGCAGTCTCGAGCACATGGCTGATGTGTTGGAAGCGGGCCGCGCGGACGCGGTGCTCGCAGCGAGTATTTTCCATTTCGGCGAGTACACCGTGAGCGACGTAAAGAACTTTCTCGCGCAGCGGAAAATTCCCGTGAGGCTTATTTAGAGTGGTTGAAAGCACCTTCCGATTCCCTTGCGTTGAGTGAAGCGGAAGTCATGTTTGACAAACGCTATAACTGATCCGGCTGCCGGTTCTTCACGAAACAAAAAGCGTCGTGGCAAGTCCCGCCTGCGAATGCATACTCGCGCCGTGTTACCCCGAACTATTGCGAGCGCAATCACTGTACTCTGGCTGTCTGTCTTCCCGATTTTCGCGGCAGAGCCCGACTCGAATCGAATTATCCCCTTGCCCGTGGCGACCTCGGGCAGCGCGGGGTTCACGGCCATTCAACCGGAACGTTCGCAGGTGTATTTCACGAACTTCGTCGCGGAGTCGCGTTTCAAAACCAACCAGATTCTCCTGAATGGATCGGGTGTCACGGCGGGTGACGTGGACGGCGACGGCCATTGCGATCTCTATTTCTGCCGGCTGAATGGATCGAACGCTCTGTACAGG
>DATHEW010000201.1:0-9570 GCA_035318425.1 Candidatus Acidiferrum sp.
AAAGCACGGTTCGCACTTGAGGGAACCAGCACGTATCCCGACGCGACATTCACGCTCCGCCTGGCGTTCGGAACGGTGAAGGGATTCGAGGAAGGCGGCAAACGTGTTCCCGCGCACACGACGTTCGCTGGATTGTATGAACGCAGCGCCGAGCAGGAGAATCGGCCACCATTTGATTTGCCGAAGATATGGGTGGACCGAAAGCGCCGTCTGGATTTGAACACGCCGTTCAACTTCGTTTCCACCGCCGACATCATCGGCGGCAACTCGGGAAGCCCGGTGATCGATCGTAAGGGCGAGTTGGTCGGGATCATCTTCGACGGGAACATCCAATCACTCGTTCTCGATTTTATTTACACGGATGAGGTGGCGCGCGCCGTTTCGGTGGACTCACGCGGCATTCTTGAAGCACTGAAGAAAGTTTACGACGCGAAGAACGTCGTCGCTGAATTGACGACCGGAAAACGGAGCAAATAGTCGCACGATCATGAGCGCGCACATTGATCCGGACCGCGTCGGTGTCGCTGGCGCGCAAAACGTTGATCGTTCCGCGGCGAACTTCGAGCCATACATTCCAGCGTCGGCGACCTTGCCGGAACTCACGCCGATGCCGCTCCTTGTGGGCACGCTGGTCGGAATGGTCTTCGGAGCGTCGTCGCTCTACCTCGTTCTCAAGACAGGACTCACGGTCAGCGCGTCGATTCCTGTCGCGGTGATCTCGATCGCGTTCTTCCGACTGCTCTCGAAGCTTCATCTTCGCCGCGACGCCACGATTCTGGAAAACAACATTGTCCAGACAGCCGGTTCCGCGGGCGAGTCGATTGCGTTCGGCGTCGGCGTCACGATGCCGGCGATTCTCATCCTCGGCTTCGATCTCGAAGTCGCTCGTGTAATTCTCGTGTCAGTGCTCGGCGGTCTGCTCGGCATCCTGATGATGATTCCGCTGCGGCGCGCGCTGATCGTGCAGCAACACGGCGTGCTCAAATATCCTGAAGGCACGGCGTGCGCGGAAGTGTTGAAGGCGGGCGCATCCGATGAGTCCCGACAAGCGGCGGCGAAGGCGGGCCACGGCGCCTTGGGCGAAATCGCCTCGGTCGGTGCCAGAACAATCTTCACGGGGTTCGGCATTGGCGTCGCCTACAACGTGGCGATGAAATTGTTTCCGCGCTGGAAGGATGCGCCGGAAAAGATTTTCGCGGCGCCGCTGAAAGCCGGTTCCATCTCCTGCGAGATCACGCCGGAGTTGCTCGGTGTCGGCTACGTAATCGGGCCGCGCATTGGCGCCATCATGGCCGCCGGCGGTGTGCTGTCGTATCTGCTGCTCATTCCCATGATCAAATTTTTCGGTGAGGGACTTGCCGGTCCGCTCGCGCCGGGTAGCACAGCTATTCGCGACATGAGCCCGGGAGCCATTCGCAGCGCCTACATTCTTTACATCGGCGCGGGAGCCGTGGCGGCGGGCGGGATCATCAGTCTTGTTCGTTCGATTCCGCTCATTTGGCGCGGCATCAAGGAGGGCTTGCGCGACTTCGGAGGAACTGCGCAGGGCCGTGCGATCCTGCCGCGAACGGATCAGGACCTTCCGATGAAATTCGTCTTCATCGGGATCGCGGCTCTCATCATCGCGATGTATTTCACGCCCGCCCTGCACATGAATCTCGTCGGCGCCGTCATGGTGGTGCTGTGCGGTTTTCTCTTTGTAACCGTCTCGTCGCGGCTCACCGGTGAAATCGGCTCCAGCTCGAATCCCGTTTCCGGCATGACCGTGGCGACGTTGCTCCTGACTTGTCTTGTGTTCCTGTTACTCGGCTGGACGCCTGACAAAAACGCGATGGTTTACGTGACCGCATTGTCCATCGGCGGAATCGTGTGCATCGCTTCCTCCAACGGCGGGAGCACGTCGCAAGATCTGAAGACCGGATTCCTCGTGGGCGCGACACCACGCGCGCAACAGATCGCGATTCTAATTGGCACGCTGTGTTCTGCACTGGTGCTCGGACCGATTCTGCTGACGCTGAACGATGCAGCGAAAGTCTATGTGCCAGTCACGACTGACTTGCGCACCGATGTTTCCGCGCTGAAGCAAACGGCGCAACTTGTTGGGCCCCAGGCGCGCGCCGACGCTACGAATTACCACGTTTGGCACAAGCAGGACGAAGCGGGCGGCAGTGCCCGCGAGTATCTCGTGAATGACGCGGGGCAGGCCGTTTATCTGGTCGATCCTGGAATCAACGGCACGGTCATGACCCGTCCGGACGGCAGCACCGTGAAAAAGTTCGACGCTCCGAAAGCCACGCTTGTCTCGTACATCATCAAAGGCATTCTCGATCGGAAGCTGCCTTGGACGTTGGTGCTTTTTGGCGTGATGATCGCGGTCGTGCTCGAAATGTCCGGCATTCCATCACTGGCTTTTGCAGTCGGAGTTTATTTGCCCATTGCCACATCATTGCCGATTTGTATCGGAGGCATGGTGCGCTGGCTCGTGGATTCCCGGCGGCGGCGACAGGCCGAACACGCGCATCTCACGGAAGAACAACACGTGGCCGAAGGCGACAAAAGTCCCGGCGTGCTCATGGCGTCGGGTTACATCGCGGGTGGGGCAATCGCGGGCATTGTGATTGCGATCATGCAGGGCGCGCTAAGTAATCGGTACGACCAACTCGACAAGTGGGCTCTGGCCCATAATCCGTTCTACACACACTTGAGTCCGAGTCAGATTTCTCCCGATCTCCTGTCGCTCATTCCATTCGCCGTGCTCGTGCTGATCCTCTATCTCACCGGCCGCGGAACGATCATGAGCGGACGAGCGCGAAGAACTTAGTGCAAGTAACACAACGCTGGCAGGGCGTCGCTGTTCTCAGCGCGCCGTGACGAAGCCGATGCACTTGCCGTTCACGGCACGGTGAAGACACCGCGCCCCACCAGCGCTCACTCGTGGCGTAACGCCTCGACGGGATCCATCGCCGCGGCGCGGAATGCCGGGTAGATGCCGAAGATCACGCCGACTGCGCCGGAGATGGTGAAAGCAAGGAAGGGCGACCAGAAGGTCACGATCGTTTTCATCCCCGCGAAATGACTGACGAAATGCGGGATGACGACACCAAGGAGCACCCCGAGAATGCCGCCCGCCGCCGACAGGATCACGGCCTCGACCAGAAATTGCGTGATGATGTCTTCGCGCTTCGCACCGAGCGCGCGGCGAATGCCGATCTCGCGCGTCCGTTCCGTCACGCTCGCAAGCATGATGTTCATGATGCCGATGCCGCCGACGAGCAGGGATATCGCTGCGATCGAGCCGAGGACAATGTTGAAGATTTGCTTAGTGCGCTCGGCGCGCCGCAACAGTTCCAGCGGGACGACGATCTCGTAATCCTTCTTCTTGTGATGGCGTTCGAGCAGCGCCTTCACGGCATCGGCTGTCGCCATGACGCGATCGGCCGATCCCACCTCGACCGTGAGTTCATGCAACTCCACGCGCTCCTGTTCGATGCTGCCGCTGCGAATCTTGCGGAGGATTTCGCCGTAGCGGGTCTTCGCGGTTTCGAGCGGGATGAAGAGCGTGTTTGCAACGGTTTGGTTGCGTTGCGCGTTCGCGTCCGTCTCGGGATTTTTCGCGCGCGGAGCCATGACACCGACCACCTGGTAATAGCTGCTGCCGACGCGCACGTGTTTCCCGAGCGGGGCGCCGAGCGGAAAAAGAACGGGAACAAGTTCAGCGCCGAGAACACACACGCTCGTCTTCGCCTCCATCTCCTGGTCGGTGAAGAATCGTCCCGCGATCACCTGATGATTGCGCAGCGTAGGATACCACGGAACCGTCGCCACGATTTCGCAGTCGAGCCGGCGGTCAATGTTCCAGACGAACTCGCGCATGATGCGGCTCGGGAGAATGAGTTGCACGCCGGTGATCGTGGCACGAATGCGTTTCACGTCCGCGTAAGTTAGCCCGTAGTTCAACACGTAGCTCTGGCTGCCCTGGTCGGAAACTTTCTGCTGCTCCGGCGGCTTCACGCTGCGAAGGATGATGTTCTGGCTGCCGAGGTTTTTGATTTGTTCCTGTGCCTCGTGGCTCGCTCCTTCGCCGATCGCGAGCATCGCAATCACCGAGCAGACGCCGAAGACAATGCCCAACACCGTAAGCAATGAGCGCAAGCGATGAAGCCACAGCGTCTTGATCCCGAGCCGCACAATCCGCCGGGCTCGGCCAAAATGAAATCCCGGCGCGGGTTTCGACTGCCAGGGTTTGCGGGGAGTTTCCACGCGATCAATTCCTGGGCCAACGCACGTCTGAATCGACGAGGCCGTCACGCAGACGCACAGCGCGATTGGCGCGACGCGCCACCGACTCGTCGTGCGTCACGAGGATCACGGTTTTGCCGCGGCTGTGCAGATCATCGAACACTCTCAAAATCTCGACGCCCGAAACGGAATCGAGATTTCCCGTCGGCTCATCGGCGAGGACAACGAGCGGATCGTTGACGAGTGCGCGGGCAATCGCGACGCGTTGCTGCTGTCCGCCCGAGAGCTCGAACGGTTTGTGCTGAATTCGTTCTCCCAGGCCAACCAGCTTCGCGAGTTCGATCGCGCGCTCGCGCATCTCGTCTTCGCCGCAGCCCTGATAAAAGAGCGGCACCTCGATGTTCTCCACCACCGTGAGTTGCTGAATGAGATTGTACGATTGGAAAATGAACCCGAGACGCGCGCCACGCATCGTGGAGAGATCACGGTCTTCTAGCTGTGATACGTCATCCTCGCCGAGGAAATATTTTCCGGCGCTCGGGCGATCCAGGCAGCCGAGCACATTCAGCAACGTCGATTTCCCGCAGCCGGATGGGCCCATGATGCTGACGTATTCGCCGGCGTCGATGCGCAGTGAGATGCCGCGCAGCGCGTTCACCGTGACCGGCCCCATGCGGTAGGTTTTCTCCACGGCTTCGAGCCGCACGATCGGCTCGGCGCGTTCGGGTTGTTCGATGGATGTCACGTGCGAGCCGTTGGAGTTTTCGGTGCGCCGTTCGCCGGTTTCTTCTCTTCGTCGTTCGTGGCAGGTACGAGGCTTGTTGGCGGACGCAGCAAAACTTTCTCTCCCTCGGTGAGCCCTTTCTTCACCTCGATGAACTCTTCGTTGAATGATCCGACATCGACGAGGCGGCGCTCCGGTTTGCCCGCACCTTTGGGCACGTAGCAGACGTATTTGCCTTCATCGAGAACCACGCTTTGGATCGGGACGTAAACCACGTTCGTGAGTCGCTCGATAAAGATTTCCACCTTCGCCGTCATGCCTGGTTTGAGCCAATCGTTGGTGCTGTTGACCGCGATGGTCGTGAGATAAACCTTCAGGTCGGGATTCATCCAGCGATTCTGCGAGTCGGGAAGCACGCCGACCTTTGTGACTTCGCCTTCGAGTTCCTTGTCCGCAAACGCGTCCGCAATCAGCCGTGCCTTCTGCCCTTTTTTCACCTTCTTGATGTACGTCTCGTGGATGCGCACGCGCACCGACATGCTGGTGGTGTCTGGAATTGTGAGAATGGTCTGCCGCTCACGCACGGTGGCGCCTTCGCGAATCCGCTCCTCGCCGCCGTAGTAAACCATGTCGTCACCCGCGCGTCCGTAGATCACGAGGCCCGGCTTCGTGGCGACAATCTGGCATTTGCCGATCTGCTCCTCGATGTCTTTGCGCTGGCGCACCTGCACGTTGTATTGGGCTGTGGCGGATTTCAGTTTCGCGTCGGCCTGGGCCAGCTTCGCGATGGCTGCCTTGCGCGCGCGATCGAGTTCGCGCACGGCCTCGGAATATTTCGACAACGTCTCCTCGGAGGTTTTCAGGAACTCATAGCGCTGGAACAAATGCCGTCCCGTCTCCGCGGTCTGCACTTTCAGGCGCGAGTTCTCGAAAGCGATCTCGTCACGTTGCAAGTCGGTGCGCGTTACGAATTGCTTGTCATAAAGCCGACGCGTTCCTTCGAGCGTGGCCTGCGCCTGGCCCATTTCCTTTTGCGCCACCTGCAAGTCGTCGTGCCATTTCCGAATCTTCTGCTTCGCCTCACCATCGCCCAACACCGCGAGGTCAGAGTATTTCGAGAAATCGATGTACGACGCCGCGCGCGCGAGCGGGGCAGGGGGCTCATTCGCCGAACTGCTGGTTACGTTGGTGGCATTCGTCGCGAGCGAAGGGATGGACAAACTCGCGAGTTGTATCGGCGGCTTGTTGCTCTCTACGACTGGAGCAGCGGCTGTGTTCGTCCCGTTGGTCGAATTCTGCTGGGCGCGAATTCGCGTGATGGCATCATCCAGACCCAGTTCGCGAATGACGCCCTCGGCCGCAGCGCTGCCGAGGAATTTCTCGAAATCCATGCGCGCAAACCGCGCCTTCTGCTCCGCCGCCATGATGTCGCTGAGGTTCTGGTTCAACTGGATGTCGTAGCCCTGCTGCGCATCCGCGAGTGACGCCGCGGCGGATTGGAATTGGATCTCCTGCTGCACGAGTTGCTTTTGCAGATCCGACGAATCGAGTTCCACGAGCACCTTGCCCGTCTTCACATCTTCATCGGTGATGTTGTAGCCCTCTTCGACTATCTTGAGCACTTTGGTGCCTTGATAACCGACGCGCACCTCGCACTTGATCTCCTGCGAATCGACGGCCTGCATCGAGCCGCCTTCCAGAACGGTGATTTGCAGAGGACCACGCCGGGCGGTGAAAGTCGCCGCATCGTTCGTCTCGGCGGTTTTCCGAGTGGCGAAGAAAAGCGCCGCACCCGCCGCGATCGCCACGACAGCGATCCTCCAGACGGGTTGCCGTTTTACGAACTCAAGGATTGGTTTGCGTGTCGCCATGGTTCAACTCCTTCCACTCGCCGCTGTCTTTGATGTAGAGAATGCCGGTGCTCGCCCAGAATTGTAGCCGCGAGATCGTGTGACTTACCAGCGCCTGCGTCTGTTGATTCTTCGATGAGATGAGATCGTTCTGTGCATCGACCTGGTCTTGCGCTTTGGCGCGGCCGACTTCGGCGAGAAGGTTTTGCTCCTCCACGCGTCGCTCCGCCAGTTCCACGCCCAACTTGCTGATTTCGAAATTCCGCTTGGCCGCATCGAGCTGACGCCAGTTCTCGCGCACATCGAGGCGAATCTCATCCGCCTGCTGCTCAAGCGAGCGCGCCGCCTGTTTCTCATTGATGATCGCTGCGCGATATAAATTCCGTTCCGACTGGCGGTCGAACGGCAGATCGACATCGAAGCCTGCGCTCCAGTTGTATCGATCAAGATCCGGCACGGGAAATCCCTTGCTCTGTTCGGGCTTGCTGTTGATCCCCACGCTGGAAACGAAATCGAGCTGTGGTTTCAGACTGTCCGCCGCGAGTTCCACCTGGCGCAGCGAATCCTGGTAACGATCCTTGTCGTTCAGGTAATCGAGCCGTGCTGCGAGCGCGATCTCTATCGCACCATCCGGACTCAACTGCGGGTCAAGAATTTCCAATGCGCGCAACTCCGCGTCATCGAGCACGATCCGCGTTTCCACCGGGATGCCGAGTTGGAGCAGTTTGAAATTATCGAGCGCCTGCTTGTAGTTGCGCAGCGCGTTATTCCACGCGCTCTCAGTCGTGAGCGCCTGTTGATCAAGCCGGCCCAGGTCCGACTGAGTGACGCGGCCTTCCTTCGCCAATTCGCGCGTGCGCTCAGCGTTCAGACGCGAGCTGAGCAAGTTCAAATAATTGTTCCGCACCGTATCGCGACTGCCGAGCACCGCGTAGTAAGCGCTCGCGACCTGCACGCTGAATTCCTTGCGGAACTGCGCGAACGCACGGAGGTCGTAGAGCAGGTTCCGCTCGGCCTGCGTGAGTTGTTCGATCTGCTGCTTGAAGCCGGCGTTGCGGAGCAGGGGACGGCTCAGCGTTACGGCAGCACGCGATGAAGTAAACGCGCGCGGGTCGCCGGTGACGTAGCGCAAAAAATCGGCGGTGAACGATGCCGTGATCAATCCGATGTCGCGCATCAGCCAGCTCACGCCGAATTCTCCATCCGCCGTCACGCGGCGCTGCTCGACCAGATTATCACTCAGGAGCGCCTTCGGTTCCTGCGTGACCGGATCGATGATGACCTTCTCGGCGCGCTCCGTTTGGCCGATGATTCGCGCGCTGGCGTCGCCCGAGAAGATGGGCGTGAAACGGTACCGGGCCAGCGTGAGCGTCAACGCCGTGAGGTAGAGTTGCTCCTTGCGCGACTGGTAGGCGCGGTTATGACGCACCGCGATCAAGAGCGCGTCCTGCAGCGAAAGCAGGCGCGCATTCACCTCACGTTCACCGTCTTGACCGAGGAAATCGACGACGTTGGTGTTGATCGGGAGATGATCGAAGGAAAGCGCGTTGGTCTGCTCGATCGTGAAGTTGGTGTCCGTGTTTGGCACCAAGGGCGTGCGCTGCGAGATGGCGCCGTAAACATCCTTGTCCGCCGACTTGCGGTAATACCTGGCACTACAACCAACCCCCAGGAACAGGACGATGGCAAGCCACCAGACAAGAGAGCGCGTTAGGGACATCATGAGTGGAACAGCGATATGGACGCACAGTTGCACGGAAGCGTTCGAGAAAATTGTTTATCGCAATGGGCGAGCGGGTGCGTCTCCACACTGCTGGTGGGACAGCCGCCCTCGGCTGTCATAGTCCTGCGGGCGCCCTTGTCCGCAGTTCGACAGGCGGAGGCGCAGTTCCCACTATTTAAGAACAGAGTCGAGATACACCCCGAGCGGACAGGCGATTGCCCTGCGCCAGCCACCAGATTTTGTAAAAGCGCGCGGCTTTGTTTTGCAAAATCGTGACCGCAGTGATGAACTCCCGCCCATGCACTGTCCCAAGCCGCGCATTCAAAACACCTTTTTTTCGGTCTGCCTGGTCACGCTCGTGTTGTTCACGGCGAATTTTTCGCACGCACAAAACACCGTTACGAACCGCGCCTTGAAACTCGACGGCACGAATAGTTACGTGCAACTGCCGCCCAACATTTTTAACGATCTAACCCAGGCAACGGTGGAAGTGTGGGCGAAGTGGAAAGGCTTTCCGTCCTTCTCGCGCGTCTTCGAGTTTGGCGCCGGGTACCATTCGATGAGCTTGTTCAACCATTCCACGAGCAACGACCTGCGTTTCAATATCTATCCTCGCCCAGCCAAAAACGATCCCAAGTGGCAGTTCACCGCGTATGCGCGCGGCTTGCTGCGCACGAACGAGTGGATGCACCTCGCCGCCGTTTCCGGTCCCGGCGGCATGATGCTTTATGCGAATGGCCGCCTCGTGGGTAAGCACACAAACACGATGACGCTGGCGGACATCGACACAAAGCACACCAACGTGCTCGGCCGCGGCCTCGCCAACGGCCCGACCGATCGCACCTTTTTTGGTGAGATCGACGAAGTGCGCGTGTGGGACCGTCAACTCACGGTCGCGGAGATTCGCGAGAACATGTTCAAGCGGCTCAGCGGACAGGAGGACGGCCTGATGCACCTGTGGAACTTCGATGATAACACTGTCAGAGACTCCGGCCCTTGGGCACATCACGGCAAGCTGATGGGCAAGGCGCGCA